>CALMIQ010000370.1 GCA_937863965.1 uncultured Micropruina sp. | reverse complement strand
GACACCTGGTCGTACAGCAACCATTCGTCGGCGCGGGTCGTCCGGTGGAACCACATGGCGTGATCGATCGAGGCGGCCTGCATCCGCGGCGACAGGAACTCCACCGGGTGGGCCAGCGTGCTCACGCTGAGCAGCGAGATGTCGGACAGGTAGGCCAGCACCATCTGGTGCACCCGCGGGTCATCGGGCAGCCGGGATTCGGCCCTGATCCACAGCTGCAGGTGCGCCGGCCCGGGTTCACCCAGCGACGGTTCGGTGGCGTAGCGGACGTCGAGCGCCCCCCATTCCGCCTCCCAGAACGCCTGACGCCGCGCGGACCGCTCCCCCAGCACCTGGGCCGCCGGGCGGCAGTCCTGTGGTGCCGGGACGTCCGGCGGGAACGGGTCGGCGTGGTCCAGGCCGTCCTCGTGGACGTGGAACGAGCACACCATCGAGAAGATCGGACGGCCGTCCTGCCGGGCCACGACCCGGCGCTGGCTGAACGTGCGCCCGTCCCTGGTGGGCTCCACCACGTAGAGGATCGGGCTGGCCGGCGAACCGGGGCGCAGGAAGTAGGCGTTGAGCGAGTGTGCCAGCCGCTCTGGGCTGACCGTGCGGTAGGCGGCGCCCAGCGCCTGGGCGAGCACCTGCCCGCCGAACGAGCGCTGCAGCACGGTCTCCGGCTGCGGTCCGCGGAACAGGTCGGTGTCGATCTTCTCCAGTTCCAGCAGGCTCAGCAGCTCGCCGGTGGTGCGTGGCACCTCAGCCCTGCCCGCCCGACGAGTCGTCCTGTTCGGCCAGGAACTGCTCGACGGCGGCGCCGATCTCGTCGGCGGTCGGCACCGAGGCCCGGCCCGACTCCGACAGCTGGTCGTACTGCTCCTCGAGGGCGGCCAGCACGGCCGGGAACTCGGAATCCTCCTGCACCTCGGCGGCGATGGTGGCCAGCTGTTGCTCGGCCTCGGCCTCCAGGTCACCGAGCGGGATGTGCAGCCCGGTGGCCTCGTTCATCCGCCGCAGCACCGCCGCGGTGGCCTGCGGGAAGGTGGACTGCGCCAGGTAGTGCGGCACGTGGGCGACGAAGCCGAGGCCGGTCAGGCCGGTCTGCCCGGCCCGGAACTCCAGCATCGCCGAGAAGCTGCCCGGGATCTGGATGCGGTCGATCCACAGCGGGTTGCCGGTGGCCAGCTTCGGGTCGGTGGAGTGCGAGGTGACCATGGTCGGCCGGGTGTGCGGAACGGCCATCGGGACGCCGCTGCCGGTGAGCAGCAGGGAGGAGTCGAGGCGCTCGGCGATGCCCAGCACCGCGTGCGCCATCCGCCGCCACTGGCTGTCGGGCTCGGGCCCGGTGAGCAGCAGGAAGGGGACGCCGTGGGCGTCGGTGACCTTGTGCAGCAGCAGCGAGAAGTCGTTCATCGACACCCAGCTGTTGGTGTCGAAGACCATCTGCGGACGCCGGCTGCGGTAGTCGTGCAGCTGGTCGTGGTCGAACTCGGCCAGCACCTCGTGTTCGCAGTGCTCCAGGATGTGGCCGGAGAGGCTCCGGTTCACCGCGGCCGCGTCGACGTACCCCTCGAACAGGTGGATCAGCACCGGGCGTTTGCCGTCCAGGCTCGACCAGACCTCGGGGTTGAACGTGTACAGCAACCGGGGATCGATCACCCGGCCACCCTAGCGCGAGCCACTCCAACCGCCGAGGGACTACGCCCATGGCGTACAGGGCTGGCAAGGCCGGACGCCTACGGCGCCGGCACCGAGGCCATCGCCGTCCGCACCCGTTTGGCCGAGACCGGGGCCGCGGTGCCCAGCGACTGGGCGAACAGGCTGACCCGCAGCTCCTCCAGCAGCCAGCCGACCTCGGTCACGTCCCGGGGCAGCGGACCGGCCGGATACCGGGCGCACAGGGCGGCGTACTCGTCCTCCAGCTGCTCGATCACCTCGGCGCCCGCCCGGTCGCGTCCGGGGTTGGTCCGCGCCGAGGCCAGGCGGGACTCGATGGCCTGCAGGTAACGCGGCAGCCGCTGCCAGTGCGGTTCGGGGGTGCCGGCGATGAAGCCGGCGTGGATCAGGCCCGTCAACTGTTCGGTGACGTCGGCGCGCACCGCGGGCGGCGCGCTCGGCAACGCCACCTGGATGCGTTGGTAGCGCTGCAGGATCTCCCCGACGGTGGTGACGATGGCCAGCATCGCATCGGCGGCGCCGGCGCGCACCCGGTCGCGCAGCGCCGCGAAGGCGTCCGCGTCGCGCACCAGCCACGGATCGACCGGCTGTCGCGGGTCCGCCGGCCCGGACGGCGTCCGCGACGCCCCCGGCCCACCGGAGGGAGCCCCCGTGCGGCCGGGGTCGGAGGCCGCCAGCCGGGCGTCCGCCAGCAGGGCCGGAACCGACGGATAGGGGGACGCCGCCAGCGCGAATTTGATGGGGTTGCTCAGCCGTGCGACCACCCAGTTGGTCGGGTCGGGGCTGGTCAGCACGATCAGCCGGCGCAGCCCGCGCCGATGCGACCGAGCCGCCTCCGGCAGCGTCGGATACACCCGCACCCCGACGGCGTCGCCGAGGTCTGCCAGCGCCGGATGGCCGACCACCGCACCCTCGACCCGTTCGGCGATCGGGCCGAACTCCCAGGTCCGCGCGCCGGTGTGGGTGTGCTCGGCGGCGCCGGCGTTGAGTTCGGCCCGCACCTGGGCACCGAGTTCCTCGGCCAGGGCGGGCAGGTCCTTTCCGGTGGCCACCTGCTCGCCGTCCCGGCTGATCACGAACCGGACCCGCAGGTGATCCGGGACGGCGTCGACGCGCCAGGCGTCGCCGGGGACCTGGACGCCGGTCAGCATCCGCACCGCGCGCCCCAGCGCGGCCGGTAGCGACTCCCCCGCCTGCGGGTGCTCGGCCAGCCAGGCCAGTGCCCGCTTGGCGGTGTCCGGCGCGGGCACCAGCCGCGCCCGCCACTGTTTGGGCAGCGTCCGGATCAGCTCGGTGGCCAACTCCTGGCGCAGGCCCGGGATCTGCCAGCCGAAGTCGTCCGCGGCGACCCGGTTGAGTTGCGCCAGCTCGATCTCCACCGTGACGCCGTCGTGGCCCGATCCGGGGTCGAAGACGTAGCTGACCGGCAGGTCGAGGCCGCCGGTGCTCCAGTGGTCGGGGAACTGGTCGGCGTCCACCCGGTCGTCGGTGAGCATGTCGTCGGGCGCCAGGTCGAGCAGGTGCTCGTCGCGGCGCCGGGCGTCGCGCCACCAGCGGTCGAAGTGGGCCACCGACACCACGTCGGAGGGCACCCGGGCGTCGTAGAACGCGTACAGGGTGGCGTCGTCGGCGAGCAGATCCATCCGCCGGGTGCGCTCGGCCAGTTCCTCCGCCGCCTGCCGGACGGCCTCGTTGCGCGCCCAGAAGTGGTGCCGGGTGTGCCACTGCCCCTCGACCAGCGCCGACTGGATGAACAGCCGGCGCGACTCCTCGGGGTCGATCCGCCCGTAGGACACCGTCCGGCCGGCGACGATCGGGACGCCGAGCAGCGTGACCCGTTCGGTGGCGACCACCTGGCCGGAGCGGGCCGACCAGCGCGGCTCGGAGTAGCTGCGGCTGAGCAGGTGGGCGCCGACCTCCTCGACCCAGGCCTCCTCGATCGGGGCGACCGTGCGGGCCCAGAGCCGGGTCGTCTCGACCAGTTCCACGGCCATCACCAGCGGTGGGTTGATCCGGGCGGCGGCCGAGCCGGGGCTGATCGCGAACCGGCTGCCCCGGGCGCCGAGGTATTCGCGCGGGCCGCGGCGACGCTTGTCGGCCGGCTTGGGCGCCGCGCGCTCGTCGAGCAGGCCGATGTGCGACAGCAACCCGGACAGCACGGCGATGTGCACCCGGTCGAGCCCGGCCGGCTCGGTATTGCGCGACATCCGCAGATCGCGGCAGACGATCCTCAGCTGTTCGTTGAGGTCCTCCCACTCGCGGACCCGCAGGAAGTTCAGGTACTCCGCCCGGCACATCCGGCGAAAGGCGTTGCCGGAGCGTTCCTTGCGGCCCCGGCGGAGGTAGCGCCAGAGCCGCAGCAGCGCGGCGACGTCGGAGGGATCCCGGGCGTCGGCACCGCCCTCGGGGTCGTCGCTGAAGAACCGGCGGTGCAGCGTGTCCGCCTGCTGCTGGGCATCCGCGGGCCGCTCGCGGACGTCCTGCACGGTCAGCCCCGCGACCACCGCCTGCGCCTCGCGCAGGCAGCCCTGCCGCTCGGCCTCGACCAGCATCCGGCCGAGCCGCGGGTCGACCGGCAGGCGGGCGAGCTGATGGCCGATCGGGGTGAGCCGGACCTGCCCGCCGCGGCTGGGTCTGCCCCGACCCGCACCGGTGGTCGAGCTTGCCGAGACCCCACCCCCACCGACTGACGTCGCCTCGCCGGGTTTCGACGAACTCGACCCTCGGGTGTCCGGCTCGATCGCCCCCAGCTCGCGCAGCAGCCGCAGGCCATCGCCGATCTGGGTGGCGTCCGGCGGCTCGACGAACGGGAAGCGGGCGATGTCGCCGAGCCGGGCCTGCGCCATCTGCAGGATGACCGCGGCCAGGTTGGTGCGCAGGATCTCGGGTTCGGTGAACTCCGGCCGGGCGAGGAAGTCCTCCTCGTCGTACAGCCGGATGCAGACCCCGGGCGCCACCCGGCCGCAGCGGCCGGCCCGCTGGTTGGCCGAGGCCTGCGAGATCGCCTCGATCGGCAGCCGCTGCACCTTGGTGCGGGCCGAATACCGCGAGATCCGCGCGAAGCCGGGGTCGATCACCGAGCGGATGCCGGGCACGGTCAGCGAGGTCTCGGCGACGTTGGTGGCCAGCACGATCCGCAGCGTCGTGTGCCGGGCGAACACCCGGTGCTGCTCGTGCGCGGACAGCCGCGCGTACAGCGGCAGGATCTCCACCTCGCGGCGGGTCAGCTGCGCCCAGTCCAGGCCGGCGATGGCGTCGGCGGCGTCCCTGATCTCGCGCTCGCCCGAGCAGAACACCAGGATGTCGCCGTCCGGGCCGTCCAGCATCAGCTCGGTGACGGCGTCGCAGATGCCGTCGATCAGGTCGCGGTCGGTGCCCTGTTCGATCACCGGACGCCAGCGCAGCTCGACCGGGTAGGTGCGGCCGGACAGCTCGATGATCGGGGCGCCGCCGAAGTGCTCGCTGAACCGGGCGGTGTCGATGGTGGCCGAGGTGACGATCACCTTCAGGTCCGGACGCCGCGGCAGCAGCTGCTTCAGGTAGCCGAGCAGGAAGTCGATGTTCAGGCTGCGCTCGTGCGCCTCGTCGATGATCAGCGTGTCATAACGGCGCAGGTCGCGGTCGTGGCCGATCTCGGCGAGCAGGATGCCGTCGGTCATCACCTTGACCCGGGTCTGCCGGCTGGTCTGCGCGGTGAACCGCACCTGGTAGCCGACCACCTCGCCCAGCGGGGTGCCGATCTCCTCGGCGATGCGTTCGGCGAGGCTGCGGGCCGCGATCCGGCGGGGCTGGGTGTGCCCGATCCGCTTCCGTCCGGCGGCCAGGCACAGCTTGGGCAGCTGGGTGGTCTTGCCCGATCCGGTCTCGCCGGCCACGATCACCACCTGGTTGTCGCGGATGGCCGCGACGATGTCGTCCGCCCAGGCCGCGATCGGCAGGGCGGCGTCGACGGCCAGGTCGAGCGCGGGTTCGGACACGGCAGCCCAGCCTAGTGCCGCACGGCCGGAACCCGCGGTGAGCGGGCGGGGACCCCCGCCGGGGATGCGTCCGGGGCCGGCTCGGCACGAGCCGGCGACGCGCCCTACTTGACCAGCACCACCGGGCAGCCGGCGTAGGTCATCAGGCCGCGCGAGACGCTGCCGATCGAGTAGGTCGGGAACCGCACGTTGGTCTCCAGCACCAGCACCGAGACGGTCTCGCTGAACGAGGCCAGCTCGTCGACCGGCGAGCCGTAGCGCACCTCGGTGGCGATCGCGGGCGCTCCGGGGTGGCGGGCCGCGACCTGGGCGACGTAGGCCGCCTGCTGCGCAACGGTGTGCGCGATCGCGGTGTCGATCTGCTCCTGGCTCACGCTGGCGCGGAAGATCCTGCTCTGCGGCGCCTTGCACACCGTCACCACCTTGACCGGCTTGCCCGCGTAGAGCGGGTTGCCCAGCACCCAGTCCAGGGCGGCGACACCGGCGCCGTCCGCCTCCAGCGCCACCCCGACCGGGGCCTCGCGGTCGGTGGGGACGTCGGCCACCACCACCAGCGGACAGCGCACCGATCCCGCCAGGCCGACCGACGTCGACCCGGAGAACTGCCGGCTCTGCGCGGTGTGGGCGCGGCGTCCGACCACCACCATCGAGCAGTTCTGGCTGAGCTGGGTGAGCACACCGACCGGCGAGCCGACCGCGACCTTGGTCCGGATCCGCTTCTTCGCCACCCCCAGCGCGTTCGCGCTCAGGGCCGCCTCGGCCAACAGCTTCCGCGCGGCCGCCTGCACTCCGCTGCCGTCGAAGACGACACCCCAGGGGCTGTTCACCACGGTGTCATCGGCGACGAACACCAGCTGCAGCATGGTCTTGGTGGCGGCGGCGATCCGCGCGGCGTACTCCAGCGCCTGGACGGCGTCGTCGGACGCGTCGTAGCCGACCAGGATCGGCGGCGGCCCCGTGTAGGGCTTGGGCATCGCGCCCTCCTTCAGGATCCGGCGATCGAGCGCCCGGCGTAGTGGTCGGCGGCGATGCCGATCACGATCGGCCGATCGCCCGGCGGCCACGGCGCCGGCATGTCGGCGGGCAGGGACGCCACCGGCGCGCCGGAGAGGCCGTGCACCAGCACGCTCCAGCCGGTCGAGGTCTCGGTGTCCAGGTCATCGACCTGGAAGGACACCTCGACGGGACGGACGAGCTGAGCCAGGGACGAACCCGGGGCGGTACGGAAGACGATGAGATCATCGACCAGCCCGTAGCTGACCGGCAGGATCTGCACCCCGGACGCGGAATTCCAGCCGACCCGCCCGAACGAGCGGGTGGCCAACAGCAGCCGGCATTCCGCCTCATCCAGCGTGGTCAGGTGCCCGTACTGCGCCATGGGTCGACCCTACTGCCTCAGACCCCCATCCCCAGCCTCCAGTCCCGCACTTCAGGCATGTCCTCGAGGTGTTCGACGATGTGGCTCTGATGCCGGGCCAGCTGGTCGGTGCAGAACCGCATCAGGTCGCCTGATCCGCGCCGGGTCACCTTCATGTTGTTCAGCACGTCCATCACCAGGTGGTAGCGCGAGGCACGGTTGCGCACCACCATGTCGAACGGCGTGGTGGTGGTGCCCTGCTCGATGAAACCGCGCACGCGGAAGCGGTCGGCGTCCGGGCGTCCGTGCACCAGTTGATGAATGCCGCCCGGGTAGCCGTGGAAGGCGAAGATGACGTCGCGGTCGTCGGTGAACAGCTCGTTGAAGTAGAGCTCGCTCATGCCGTGCGGGTGGTCCTTGGGCCGCTTCAGCGTCATCAGGTCGACGACGTTCACCACCCGCATCCGCAGATCGGGCAGCCGCGCCTTCAGCAGTTCGGCCGCGGCGACGGTCTCCATCGTCATGATGTCGCCGGCGCAGGCCATCACGATGTCGGGTTCGCCGGCGTCCTCCGGCGTGCCCGCCCATTCCCAGATGGACGCCCCGCGCGTGCAGTGTTCGATCGCCTCGTCCATGGTCAGCCACTGCGGCTGAGGCTGCTTGTCCTGGACGATCAGGTTGACGTAGTTGACGCTGCGGAAGCAGTGGTCGGCCACGCTGAGCAGGCAGTTGGCGTCCGGCGGCAGGTAGATCCGGGAATGCTCCGGACCACCGTTGAGCACCACCTGGATCAGGCCCGGCCCCTGATGACTGAAGCCGTTGTGGTCGTTGCGCCAGGCGGTCGAACTGACCAGGATGTTCAGGCTCGGCACGTCGGCCCGCCAGGGCAGGTGGGCGGCCTCCTGCAGCCACTTGCCGTGCTGGATGGTCTGGCTGGCCGAGACCATCGCGAACGCCTCGTAGGTGGCGAACAGGCCGTGCCGTCCGGTCAGGTTGTAGGCCTCCAGCCAGCCGTGACAGTTGTGCTCGCTGAGCACCTCCATCACCCGGCCGTCGGGGCCGAGGTGGCTGTCGGTGTCGTTCACCTCCTCCATCCAGGTCCGGTCGGACGCCTCGAAGACGGCGCCCAGCCGGTTGGAGTTGGTCTCGTCGGGGCAGAACAGCCGGAAATTGTGCGGGTTGCGGCGGTACGCCTCGCGCATGAACTCGCCCAGCTTGCGGGTCGATTCGAGCTTCTCGCCGGCCCGCTGCTCGACGGGCACCGCGAGGTCGCGGAAGTCGGGCAGGTCGAGCGGTTCGGTGAGCAGCCCGCCGTTGGCGTACGGCGTCCCCGACATCGACTTCGCCTTCTCCGGGTTGGCGCTGCGCACCAGCTCGACCGGATGGCCGTCGTCGTCGAAGAGTTCCTCGGGACGGTAGGACCGCAGCCACGCCTCGAGCTGCCGGAGATGATCGGGGTCGCTCTTCACCCCCGACAACGGCACCTGATGGGCCCGCCAGGTGCCCTCCACCAGCTGGCCGTCGACGATGTGCGGACCGGTCCAGCCCTTCGGGGTGCGCAGCACGATCATCGGCCAGCGCGGACGCCCGTCCGGCGCCTCCCCCTCGCGGGCTCGCCGCTGGATGTCCGTGATGGTGCCGTAGGCGTCCGCCAGGGCCGCGGCGAACCGGTGGTGGACGCCGGGCAGATCGTCGCCCTCGACCTCGATCACCTGGTAGCCGTGGCCCTCCAGCAGGCTGCGGACCTCGTCCCGCGGCTTGCGGGAGAGCACGGTCGGCGCCGCGATCTTGCCGCCGTTGAGGTGCAGCACCGGCAGCACCGCGCCGTCGCGGACCGGGTTGAGGAACGAGATGCCCTTCCAGGAGCCCTCCAGCGGACCGGTCTCGGCCTCGCCGTCGCCGACCACCGCGATGGTCAGCAGATCGGGATTGTCGAAGACCGAACCGAAGGCGTGGATCAGCGCGTAGCCGAGCTCGCCGCCCTCGTGGATGGATCCGGGCGTGGTCACCGAGACGTGGCTGGGGATGCCGCCGGGGGCAGAGAACTGCCGGAAGAACCTGAGCAGGCCTGCGGTGTCCTGGGTGATCTGCGGGAACGCGTCGGTGTAGGTGCCCTCCAGGTAGGAGGCGCCGACCAGCGCCGGGCCGCCGTGGCCCGGGCCGGTGATGTAGAGGCAGTCCTGGCCGGTGTGCCGGATCAGCCGGGAGACGTGGGCGTAGACGAAGGCCAGGCCGGGACTGGTGCCCCAGTGCCCGAGCAGCCGGGGTTTGATGTGCTCGGGGGCCAGCGGTTCGCGCAGCAGCGGATTCGCCATCAGGTAGATCTGGCCGACGGTCAGGTAGTTGTTGGCCCGCCACCAGGCGTCGATGCCGGCGAGCTCGGACTCGGTGAGTTCAGGCAGGGTTGCTGACATTCCCCCACGGTAGTGAGCCGGGGCCGGGATGGAAGGCCACTCCACCCCGATGGCTGCTCAGGCGTCCGAGGCGAAGGTGGTGCGGCCGCGCAGCTTGGACGCCAGATGCTCGTCGATCTCGTCGGCCACCACCGAGACGGCGCGCAGCGCCTGGTGCAGGTGAGCGGGCACGAACGGCTGCGCGAAGATCGACAGTGAGACGAACACACGGTCCTTGATCAGCATGAAGCGGACGAAGCGGGCCTCGGTGTTCAGGTCGCTGAGCACCTCCATGGCCCGGCTGCGGCCCTCCACCTCATGCACCACCGCGGAGAACACCAGCACCTCCTGGGCGTCCCCGGTGGCCCGGACGAAGACCATCGTCGACCCCACCCGCAGGGCGAAGTCGCCGTCGGCGTCCTGCAGCGGCTGGTGACCGAGCAGCTCGATCAACTCGGCCTCGATCAACCGGTCGAGTTCGGCCTTGCCGCTGACCAGCCGGGCGGCCAGGTCGTCGGGGTCGAAGGTGCTGCGCGGCGCCTCCCGCGCGCCGGGCGGGGTGAGGATCTCGGCCAACTGATCGGGGGCCAGGAAGGCCGGGTGCGGCACCCGGTACACCTCGCGGAGCATCTGGGTGGCGGCCTGGGCGAGCTCGGCGGCCCGCTCCTGGCTGCCGATGCGCCAGAAGTTCTCGGTGGGGTAGGCGTCCTCGACGTTGGGCGGCTGCCAGCCCAGTTCGTCGATGGCCGCCAACTGGTCGGCGACCAGCTGGAACTCCTCGCTGAGCGCGGCGTTCCCGGCGGCCTCGGCGATCAGGACGTCGTCGCCGAGGCAGCGGAACACCACGAACGGGGCGGTGCCCTCCTGCTCGGTGGCCAGCGATCCGATCCGCAGCGACGCGCCGGGATCCATGTGCGAGACCACCTCCGCGAGGCGGGCGGCGAAGTCCGACCAGGCCTCGTCGGTGCTGCGATCGAGGTCGAAGTCGTACACCTCGCTGCCGTTGTTCGGGTCGTCCACGTCTCCAACCTAGTGGACCGTCGCCGCCGACGCTCGGGGTCGGCGCCTCGGGCGACGGTCCACCGGCCACCCGGCCGGAGATCCGCACCCAATGGCACCGGCAGAGACCCGCCGCGGGTCAACCGCCGAGCAGCGCCGCCAGCAGGGTGATCGTCGGCACCGACAGCATCGTGGAGACGAAGATCGAGTCGCGGGCCAGCATCTCCCCGACCTCGTAGCGGGAGGCGATCACGTAGATGTTCTGGGCCGCCGGCAGGGCGGCGATCACGGTGACCGCGAGCAGTTCGGGGCGGGTCAGCCCGAAGGCGAGGCCGAGGCCCCACGCGACCAGCGGGTGGACGACGACCTTGGCGACCTGGATCAGGCCCACCTCGCGGGCGTGCGTGCCGCGTCCGGGCAGCGGATCGAGGCGCAGCGAGACGCCGAAGGCCAGCAGCATGGCCGGGACGGCCATCCCGCCGACCAGCTCGATCGGGGTCATCACCAACTCGGGCAATCGGAGGCCGGCGAGGTTGATCCCGACGGCGAGCAGCACCGCCACCGTGATCGGGTTCCGCAGCGGCAACGTCGGGTAGGTGTACCAGGCGATGCGTTCGCCGGCGTGCCGGGCGGCGCGGGTGTCGAGCAGGGCCAACGCAGTGGGCTGCATGAGGCCGATCTGCACCAGCATGATCGGCGCCATCCAGGTCATGTCGCCCATGATCGCGGCGGCGATCGGCAGGCCCAGGTTGCCGGCGTTGGTGTAGCAGGCACACAGGGTTCCTATGACGGTGCTGGCGTTGGCGCGTCCGAAGGCGACGCGGGCGGCGATCAGGTAGCACGCGCCGGCGACGGCGATCGCCAGCACCGAGACCACCAGGGTGCGGGAGAACAGATGGGCCAGGTCGGCCCCGGCGACCAGCGAGAACAGCAGTGCCGGCGAGGCGACCAGGAAGGCCAGCCGGCTGAGCAGCGCCCGGTGCAGCTGACCGAGCACGCCGAGGTGGGCCAGCAGCACGCCGGTGACGACGATCGCACCGATCGTGAAGAAGCCGGAGAGTGCGCCCTGCACTCGATTCACCCTAGTGGTGGCGCTGTCCCCCGGCGTTCCGCGTCCCGCCGGCCGGCCGGACGCCCCGGCCCGGGCGCGTACCATGACCGCCGATGACCGCGCGCAACCACCTGATCGACCTGGCCAGGGCCATGTCGGTGGTCGTCGTGGTCACCTTCCACTGCCTGCTCTACCAGATCGTGGTGGTGGACGGCCTGCCCCGGGTGGTGCCGTGGGCGCCGCAGCCGCACGCCGCCTGGTGGACGGCGAGCTGGATCGTGATGATCATCCCGCTGTTCTTCATCGCGGGCGGGTTCGCGCATGCCCTGGTGATCGACCGGATGCGGGCGCAGGGCCGCAGCTACTCCTACTACCTGGCCGCGCGGGCCCGCCGGCTGGTCGGCCCGCTGCTGCTGTTCGCCGGCTTCGCGACCGTGCTGAGCACCGCCGGCGCCTGGCTGTTCGCGGCGTCCGATGCCGTGGCGCTGAGCGTGCAGTTCGCCCAGCTGCTGTGGTTCGTCGCCGTCTACCTGGTGATCGTCGGCATCGCGCCGCTGATGGTCGACCTGCACGATCGCCGCGGGGTCTGGCCGATGCTCGGCCTCACCGCAGTGGCGGTCGCGATCGATGCGGCGTCCTTCGCCTCGGGCGACCCCCAGCTGCGGTTCTGGAACCTGCTGACCGTCTGGCCGCTGTGCCATCAGCTGGGCATCGCCTACCACCGGGGCTGGTTCCGGCGCGGCCCGGTCTGGGTGCCTGTGGCGGTTCTGGTGGCCGCGGCGGGGGCGATCCCGGTGCTGGTGTTCGGGCTGGGCTACCCGGCCTCGGCGATCGGGCTGGGCGACATCCCGGTCGCGAACGTGTTGCCGCCCACCGTGGCGATGATCGCGCTGGCCTGCGGCCAGGCCGCCGCCCTGGGGCTGCTGGAACGGGCCGGGGTGGCGCGGACGCTGCCGGCCAGGGTCGAGCGGGGGCTGGGCGTCGCGAACGCCCTCGCGGTGACCACCTACCTGTGGCACATCCCGTGCATCGTGATCGCCGGCGGGGCGCTGTTCGGGGTGTCCCGGCTGGCGCCCGGGTTGACCGGGGTGCTGGTCTCCCAGGCGGCCGTGGCGGTCGTCACCTGGGTGGTGATCGTGGCGGTCGTCCCACTGATCGGACGCCTGGAGTACGCCCTGATCCCGCCGTTGGGCACCTCGCCCGGACGCGGCGCTATCGGCGCCTACCTGCTGCTCACCGCCGGCACCGGCCTGGTCTGGCTGAACGGCACGGTGCTGCACCCCAGCCGGCCCTGGTCGCTGGCCGGCCTGGTGCTGCTGGCCGCCGGGATGGCCTGGCTGGCGCGAGCGGCGCGGACGGGCTCCGTGAGCCGTCGATAGACTGGCGCCCGCGGCGACGGAAGGCGGTGCGGTGGATCCGACCCAGTGGGGTGCACCCTTCCCGATCGTGGTGATCGCCCTGTTCTGCATCGTCCTGACGCGCGCCAACGCCACCTACTGGGCCGGCCGGCTGGTGGCCCGCGGCGCGCATCGCACCCGCGCCGCCCGCTGGATGGATTCGGCCGGGTACCGGCGGGCCGTGGAGCGGCTGAACCGGTGGGGTGCGCCGGCGGTCAGCCTGTCCTTCCTGACCGTGGGCGTGCAGACCGTGATCAACCTGGCGGCCGGGGCGGCCCGGATGCCGCTGGTCCGCTACATCCCGGCGACCGTGGTCGGCTCGATCGCCTGGGCATTCCTCTACGGCACGGTGGGTTTCGTCGGCTTCGAGGCACTGGCCCTGCTCTGGGAGCACTCCCCCGCCATCGCGATCGCCGCCGGGGTGGCGGCGGTCGGCGGGCTGGCCTGGTTCGTCGTCCGGCAGACCCGGCGGGCCACCCTCGAGACCGACGAGGCCTGAGACATCCGCCAACCGCCGGTCGTCCGGGCCTGACCGCGTTAGTGTCGTGTCGACCCTGTTTCATTCGCTCATTTGGCGTGCGTGAGGTTCTCATGTCGATCACCGTCCGGACCCGCCGGGACCGCTGCCCGGGTGCCCTGCGTCCCTGGCCCGCCGAGGACGGGCTGCTGGTCCGGCTGCGGCTGATCGGCGGGCGGGTGCCGGCGGCTTCGCTGCGGACGCTGGCCGGGGCCGCCGAGCGGTTCGGGGATGGCCGGGTGTACGTGACCGGGCGGGCGAATCTGCAGGTCCGGGGTTTCCCCGGGGCCGGCGGCGAACTCGCCCCCGAGGTGCTGGCGGCGCTGGCGGCGACCGGGCTGCTGCCGAGCCGCAGCCATGAACTGGTCCGGAACGTGATGGTGTCGCCGCAGACCGGCCTGGCCGGCGGGGCGGCCGACCTGCGCGGCGTCGCTCGAGAGTTGGACGCGCTGATCTGTGCCGACCCGGTGCTCGCCGAGCTGCCGGCCCGGTTCCTGTTCGTGCTGGACGACGGCCGCGGCGACCTGCTCGACCGATCGGCCGACCTGGGGCTGATCGCGCTCGATGCGCGCACGGCGCGGCTGCGGGTCGGGAACGGCTGGGGACCGGTGGTGCCACTCGCCGAGGCGCCGGCGATGCTGGGGGGGTTGGCGCGGCAGTTCCTGGATCGCCGCGGAGCGGGCTCCGGCGCCGCCTGGCACGTGCGGGAACTCGCCGAGCCGCTGGTCGAGCCCGCCCCACGGCTGGTCGAGCCTGGCGCAACCACACCAGGGGTCTCGACGAGCTCGACCGACGACCGACCGCATCCCGACGGGCTCAACCGGCGGAGTCTGGCGGGGCGCTGGGGCCCGGTACCGGGCGGCGAGCACGTCGCCGTTCCGGACGAGGGACTGACCCGGGCGGAGATCGAGGCCCTGACCGCCACCGTGGACGAGGTGATCGTCACGCCCTGGCGTGGCATCCTCGTCCCCGCAGCCGATCGAGGGGAACCGATGAGCGACCATCCGCGCCGGCCACGCCGGCGCTTCGACTACGTGTCGGACGGCCCGGCGATCTATCTGGACTCGTTCGCCACGATCCGCCGGGAGGCCGACCTCGCCGGGGTGCCTGCGGACGCCGAGAAGCTGGCGGTGCGGATGATCCACGGCAGCGGCCAGGTCGACCTGGCGCGCGACCTGGTGGTGCATCCCCGGCTGGTCACCACCGCCCGGGCCGCGCTCGCCGCAGGCGCGCCGATCCTGTGTGACGCGACCATGGTCGCCACCGGCGTCACCCGCGCCCGGCTGCCCCGCGACAACGACGTCCGCTGCCTGCTCGGCGACGACCGGGTGGCCGGCCTGGCCCGGGCCTGGCGCACCACCCGGACGGCCGCCGCCGTGTCGTTGTGGGAGCCGTACCTGGCCGGTGCGGTGGTGGCGATCGGGAACGCGCCGACCGCACTGTTCCACCTCCTGGAGCTGATCCTGGACGGCGGGCCGCGTCCGGCCGCAATCGTCGGCTGCCCGGTCGGCTTCATCGGGGCCGCCGAATCGAAGCAGGCGCTGATCGACCTGGCCGGCGCGCACGGCATCGACATTCCCTACGTGACCGTCCGGGGACGCCGCGGCGGCTCGGCGATGACCTCGTCGGCGCTCAATGCCCTGGCCCAGGAGGCCGAGTGACCACCATTCCAGCGGGGCGGACGGGCCGGTTCTTCGGGGTCGGGGTCGGACCCGGCGACCCCGAGCTGATCACCCGCAAGGCCGCCCGGCTGATCGGGCAGGCGCCTGTGGTCGCCTACCACGCCGGGGTCGGCAAGGAGTCGAACGCCCGCCGGATCGCCGCCGAGCTGTTCCCGCCCCGCGTGATCGAAGAGCGGCTCGACTATCCGGTGACCACCGGCCCGACCGACCACCCGGGTGGCTACGCCGGCGCGCTGGCGGCCTTCTACGAGGAGTGCGCGGCCCGGCTCGCCGCCCATCTGGACGCCGGCCGCGACGTGGTGCTGCTGGCCGAGGGCGACCCGCTGTTCTACGGCTCGTCGATGTACCTGCACGACCGGCTGGCCGACCGGTACGAGACCGAGATGGTGCCTGGGGTGCCGTCGTTCGCGGCCGCCGCCGCCGTGGCCGCCGGCCCGCTCGCCCGGCAACAGGACGTGCTGACCGTGCTGCCCGGCACCCTGCCCGAACCCGAACTCGCCCGCCGGCTCGCCGACACCGACGCCGCGGTCATCCTGAAGCTGGGCCGCACCTTCCCGGCGGTGCGCCGGGCGCTGGCCGCCGCGGGACGCCTCGACCACGCCCTCTACGTCGAGCGGGCGTCGATGCCGGCACAGCGCTGGCTGCCGGTCGCCGACGTCGAGGCGGCGTCCGTGCCGTACTTCTCGCTGATCATCGTCACCGGCGACAGCCGCAACGGCCGCCGTTCTCGGGAGCGGATCGTCCCGGCGGTGCCGGAGAGCATGGCGGTGCCGGGCGATCTGCCGCTCGCCCCGGCTCCCGGACGCCGACCGTTGCCGGGTGGCGAGCCGCCGGCGGCCGACCTGCTGGTCGTGGGTCTCGGCCCCGGCCCGGACGCCTGGCGGACCCCCGAGGTGACCGACGCTCTGGCCCGGGTGCGGCACATCGTCGGCTACGGCCCCTATCTCGACCGGGTGCCGCAGCGGGCCGGGCTGACCCGGCACGCCTCGGGCAACACCGTCGAGGTCGACCGGGCCCGGTTCGCCCTCGACCTGGCCCGGCGCGGCGAGCCGGTCGCGGTGGTCTCGGGCGGCGACGCCGGCATCTTCGGCATGGCCGCCGCGGTGTTCGAGGCGGCCGACGATCCGGCGTACGCCGGCGTGACCATCCGGGTGCTGCCGGGGCTCAGCGCCGTCCAGGCGGTGGCCGCCCGGGCCGGCGCCCCGATCGGCGCCGACTTCGCGGTGATCAGCCTGTCGGACCGGTTGAAGCCGTGGGCGGTGGTCGAACACCGGCTGCGGGCGATCGCCGAGGCCGACCTGGTGCTGGCGATCTACAACCCGGCGTCCCGGTCGCGCACCGAGCAGCTGGCGATCGCCCGCCGGGTGCTGCTGGAGCATCGCCGGCCCGAGACGGTGGTGGTCGTCGGACGCGACGTCGGCCGGGCCGAGGAGTCGCTGACCGTCACCACCCTGGGCGACCTGGACACCCGCACCGTGGACATGAAGTGCCTGCTGATCGTCGGCGCCGCCGCCACCCGGGTCGGCCCGGCCGGGGTATGGACGCCGCGCTACGTGACCGCCGTCGCCGGGTCGGTGCGGTGACCGTCCACTTCGTCGGCGCCGGCCCGGGCGCGGCCGACCTGCTCACGGTGCGCGCGGCGCGGTTGCTGGCCGCCGCCGACGTGGTGCTCTACCCGGGCACCTACCTCGACGCGGAGGTGCTCGGGCACGCCCGCCCGGACGCCGAGCTGATCGACACCCAGCACCTCGACCTGGACCGGATCACCGCCCACCTGGTCGAGGCGCACTCCACCGGACGCGAGGTCGTCCGGCTCGCCTCGGGCGACCTGTCGGTGTACTCGGCCCTGTCGGAGCAGACCCGGCGGCTGGACGCGGCCGGGGTTCCGTGGGACGTCACCCCCGGCGTGCCGGCCTTCGCGGCCGCGGCGGCGCTGATCGGACGGGAGCTGACGGTGCCGCTGCTGGCCCAGTCGGTGGTGCTCACCCGCACCCGGGCCCGCTCCACGGCGATGCCGGAGTCGGAGTCACTGGCCGCCTTCGCGGCGACCCGGGCGACGCTGGTGCTGCACCTGGCGATCCGCCGGACCCGGGAACTGATGGCGGAACTCGCCGGCGACTACGGGCCCGACTGCCCGGTCGTGGTGGTGTACCGGGCCAGCCAGCCCGGCCAGCAGGTCCTGCACGGGACCGTCGCCACCATCGCCGACGCGGTCGAGGCGGCCGGGCTGCGGCAGGCGGCGGTGATCCTGGTCGGCCGGGCACTGGATCCCAGCGACGGTGGCGAGTCGTACCTCTATGACCCGGCCCGCGAACGGAGATCCCGGCCTACGCCGGGATGACGAAGGCCCGTCGTCCCGGGCCTGACCCGGGACCTGATGCCTTGCGAGATCCCGGCATGCGCCGGGATGACGTGGGTGGTTGCCCGTCGTCCCGGGCCTGACCCGGGACCTCATGCCGTGGGAGAACCCGGCACGCGCCGGGATGACGTGGGTGGTTGCCCGTCGTCCCGGGCCTGACCCGGGACCTCATGCCGTGGGAGAACCCGGCACGCGCCGGGATGACGGGTATGCGGGATGGCGGACACCCCCACCACGTCATCCCGGCGAAGGCCGGGACCTCGGACCAGACCCGCGATGACGGACGGAGCGGGGTGAACCCCCGACCGGTGGTCAGCGCTTGGTGAAGGCCCACTGGGTGACGGTGCGGGCCGGCGTCCATCCGGTGTAGCGGCCGATCGGGGCGGCGGTCTCGACGCCGATACGGACGAGTTCGCCGCCGTGCGCGGCCTGGGCGGCGGCCAGTCGTTGCTCGGTCTCGAGGGTCACCCCGTGGACGACGAGGCGTCCGCCGGGGGGCAGGGCATCCAGGCAGGTCTCCAGCAGGCCCGGGGCCGAGGCGCCGCCGCCGACGAAGATCGCTTGCGGCACGGGCAGGCCATCCAGCGCCGCGGGCGCCCGTCCGGTGACCACGCGCAGGCCGGGCACACCCAGGGCGGCAGCGTTGCGGCCGATCCGTCCGGCGCGGACGGGGTCGGCCTCGACGGCGGTCGCCGTGCAGGCCGGGTCGGCGCGCAGCCACTCGATCGCGACCGAGCCGGCGCCGGCGCCGACGTCCCACAGGTGGTCGCCCGGGACCGGTGCCAGCCGGGCCAGCGCCGCGGCACGCAGGTCGCGCTTGGTCAGCTGCCCGTCGTGTTCGAATACCTCGTCCGGCAGGCCCGCGACCCAGCCGCCGCACGCGGGGCCGTCCAGGTCGAGGGCGAGGACGGCCAGCCGCGGGACGTCCGCGGGCGGGTTCGCCGCCCAGCCGGACGCGGTCGACTCGAGCCGCGACTCGGACGACGCCGCCAGGTCCCCGAGTAGCGTGAGCCGGCTGGCTCCGTAGCCGGCACCGACCAGCAGGCCGGCGACCACACCGGGCGTGGTGGCGTCCGAGCAGAGCACCAGCACCCGCCGTCCGGGTGCCAGCTGGCGACGCAGCAGGGCCGGATCCCGGCCGACCAGGTTCACCACCACACAGGTCTCGGCCGGCCAGCCCATCCGGGCCCGGGCCAACGCGACGGACGAGACGGCCGGCTCGATCCGCACCGTGCCGGGCGGGCGGAGTTCCAGCAGCAGGGTACCGATGCCGGCGACCAGCGGATCGCCCGAGGCCAACGCGACCACCGGGCCGCCCAACCCGGCCAGCAGACCCGGCAAGCGCTCCCGCAGCGGGGACGGCCAGGGCTCGCGGCGCTGCCCGGGCACCTGGGGCAGCATCGCGAGATGGCGGCGTCCGCCGAGCACCACCGGCGCCGCGACGATCAGCCGGCGGAGTCGTTCGGGCACCCCGGGCCAGCCGTCCGCGCCGACGCCGACCACGGTGATCGCCGGCTCGGTGTGCGGGGTTCGGCTGCTCGACATCGAGCCTCACGCTATCGTGAGCGACAGGCACGAGGTGCCCCGGGCGGCCCACCCTTCGGAAACGGTGGGGACGGCCTCCGGGGAGAATCTGGGAAGCCGGTGAGACTCCGGCACAGGCCCGCTGCGGTGAATCGGGCCCGGCTCCATGGGGAGCGGGGACCCGGTGAGTCCGAAGACCGGCCCCGTGCCCGACCGATCTGCTGGCGAGACGAGCGGGAGCCTCACGAATGCCACTGCACTACCCCTTCTCTGCCGTCGTCGGCTGCGAGGCCGACGACCTCGACGACATGGGCATGGCGCTGGTCCTGACCACCATCTTTCCCGAGATCGGCGGGGTGCTGATCCGGGGCGAGAAGGGCACCGCCAAGTCGACGGCGGTCCGCGCGCTCGCCGCCGTGTTGCCGCCGATCGAGGTGTTCCACGGCGACCGGTTCAACGTCGACCCCGCCGAGGGACCGGACGCCTCGCCCGACGGGCCGTTCGAGGCGTCGGCGGTGCGGACCCGTCCGGTGCGACTGGTCGAACTGCCGGTGGGCGCGACCGAGGACCGGGTGCTCGGGTCGCTGCACCTGGAGCGGGCGCTCGCCCACGGCAAGGTCGAATACGAGCCGGGGCTGCTCGCCCGCGCGCATCGCGGCGTGCTCTACGTCGACGAGGTCAACCTGCTGCACGACCACCTGGTCGACGTCCTCCTGGACGCCGCCGCGATGGGCCGGGCCAACGTGGAACGCGACGGCGTCTCGGTCGAGCACGCCGCCCGGTTCGTGCTGATCGGCACGATGAACCCCGAGGAGGGCGAGCTGCGGCCGCAGCTGCTGGACCGGTTCGGGTTGACCGTCGAGGTGGCGGCCCCGCGGGATCCGCGGCTGCGGGCCGAGGTGGTCCGCCGCCGGATCGCCTACGACGCCGACCCGGCCGCGTTCGTCGAGCGTTTCGGGGCGGACGACGACGCGCTGACGGCGCGGATCGAGTCGGCCCGGGCTCGGATCGCCGCGGTGGAGTTGACCGAGCCGGCACTGCTGAAGATCGCCGAGATCTGTGCCGCGTTCGAGGTGGACGGTTTGCGTGCCGATATCGTCACCGCAAGGACCGCGGTGGCGCACGCCGCCTGGCAGGACCGCACCCGGGTGACCAGGGCCGACATCCGTCGGGCGGCGTTGTTGGCGTTGCCGCATAGGCGGCGGCGCAACCCGTTCGACGCGCCGGGGCTGGACGAGGACCTGCTCGACCAGTTGCTCGGCGACGACGAGTTGCCGCCCGAGCCGCCAGACGAGCCGGAACCACCGCGACCGCCGGATCAGCCCGGCGAGGGATCCGACGACTCGTCCGGGCCGGACACGCCGCCGAGTCCCCCGGACACCCCGGAGCCGCGGGCCGACGAACCGGGACCGGACGCCGGGCCGCCGCTGGGCGGGGCCGCCGAGTCCCGGGTGAGCGCGGCCACCCCGTACCGGCCGCGGCTGCTCACTGTCCGCGGGTTGGGCAGTGGCGCCAGCGGACGTCGCAGCCGGGCGATCGCCGGCCACGGCCGGCGCGTGGGCGCCCGCCGACCACAGGACGGGGCAGGGTCGCTGCATCTGGTCGAGACCCTCCGCGCCGCCGCCGGCAAGCAGCCGGGCCGCGCGCGGGGCGGCGACCGGGTCGCGTTGCATGCCGAGGATCTGCGCACCGCCGTCCGCGAGGGCCGGGAGGCCAACCTGGTGCTGTTCTGCGTGGACGCCTCCGGCTCGATGGCGGCCCGCAAGCGGATGGTGCAGGTCAAGACCGCGATCCTGTCGCTGCTGCTGGACGCCTACCGGCGCCGCGACAAGGTCGGGCTGATCACCTTCCGCGGACAGGGTGCCGCGCTGGTGCTGCCGCCGACGCATTCGGTCGACATCGCGGCCACCCGGCTCGACGAACTCCCAGCCGGCGGACGGACGCCGCTCGCCGAGGGCCTGCTGGAGGCGGCGCGGGTGCTGCTCCGGGAACGCACCCGGGATCCGCGGCTGCGTCCGCTGCTGGTGGTGGTCACCGACGGACGGGCCACCGGGGGTCCGGACGCCGTCGCCCGCTCGCTGCAGATGGCCGACCACGTCGCCCGGCTGGGCGTGACCACCGTCGTGGTCGACGGTGAGACCGGCCCGCTGCGGCTCGGGCTCGCGGCCCGGCTGGCCGGCCGACTGCGCGCCGAGCATCTCGGGGTGGCCGAGATCAGCGCGCAGACGCTGACCGGCGCCGTCCGGGAGCACACCGGCCCGGCCGCCCCCGCCCGGTCGAGTGATCGCCGGTCGAGCTTGTCGAGACCCGGCTCCGGCACGCTCAACCAGCCGCGTCCCCTTCCCACCGGCGGGAAGGGAGCCGCCTGATGCCCCAGGGACAGCCGATCTCCGTCCCCGACGACGGACTCACCACCCGGCAGCGCCGCAACCGTCCCCTGACCATCGTCCATACCGGCGATGGCAAGGGGAAATCCACCGCCGCCTTCGGGCTGGCCCTGCGCGGCTGGAACCAGGGCTGGCGGATCGGGGTCTTCCAGTTCGTCAAGTCGGCGAAGTGGCGGATCGGTGAGCAGGCCGTCCTCGAACGGCTCGGCGCGCTGCACGAGCAGACCGGCGAGGGCGGCCCGGTGGAATGGTTCAAGATGGGCTCGGGCTGGTCGTGGAGCCGCAAACCCGGCGACGCCGACGACCACGCCGCGGCGGCCGCCGAGGGCTGGGCCGAGGTCGAGCGGCGGCTGGTGGCGCAGACCCACGACCTGCTGATCCTGGACGAGTTCACCTACCCGCTGAACTGGGGCTGGGTCGACGTCGACGCGGTCGTCGCCGCCCTGGCCGACCGGCCCGGCTTCCAGCACGTGGTGATCACCGGACGGCGGGCCGACCCGAAACTGGTTGAGGCTGCCGACCTGGTGACCGAGATGACCAAGGTCAAGCACCCGATGGACGCCGGCCAGAAGGGCCAGAAGGGCATCGAGTGGTAGCCCTGCCCCGGCTGCTGATCGCCGCGGCGTCCACCGGCGCGGGCAAGACCACGATCGCGACCGGGCTGATGGCGGCGCTGCGGGCCCGCGGGCTCATCGTCAGCGGCCACAAGGTCGGCCCCGACTACATCGACCCCGGCTACCACGCGCTGGCCACCGGACGGCCGGGACGCAACCTCGACCCGCATCTGGTGGGTGAGGATCGGATCGTTCCGTTGCTGCTGCATGGCGCTTCGGGCGCCGAGGTGGCCGTCATCGAAGGCGTGATGGGCCTGCACGACGGGCGAATCGGCGACGACGGCTTCGCCTCGTCCGCGCACGTGGCGAGACTGTCCGCGACCCCGGTCGTGCTGGTGCTCGACATCGCGCGGGCCTCCCGTTCTGCGGCGGCGATCGCGGCCGGCGTGGCCGGCTACGACCCGCGGGTGCGGGTCGCCGGGGTCGTGCTGAACCGGGCCGGGACGGAGCGGAACGTCGCCGAGATCCGGCAGGCGCTGCGGCCCACCGGGCTGCCGGTGCTGGGCGTGCTCCCCCGCGACGAACGGCTGGCCGCGCCGTCGCGGCACCTCGGACTAGTGCCGGCCGCGGAGCGGGACGCGTCCGCGTCGATGATCGAACGCCTGGGCGAGCAGGTCGCCGCCCACCTCGACCTGGACGCCCTGCTGGCGATCGCCGGTTCGGCCCCCGCTCTGGACGCGGCGCCCTGGAACCCGGCGGACGAGGTGCGGGCCGCGGGCGCGGGCAGTCCGGTGGTGGCGGTGGCCGGTGGCCGGGCCTTCACCTTCCGCTACCCCGAGACCGAGGAGCTGTTGCGGGCCGCCGGTTGCGCGGTGGTCGGCTTCGACCCGCTGACCGATCCGGCGCTGCCCGCCGGGACCCGCGGCATCTACCTGGGCGGCGGGTTCCCCGAAATGTACGCGGCCGAGCTCGCCGGCAACCGCAGCCTGCTGCGCGACCTGCGCCGGGCGGTGGCCGACGGGGTGCCCACCGTCGCCGAGTGCGCCGGCCTGCTCTATCTGGCCGAGAGTCTGGACGGGGTGCCGATGGCCGGCGCCCTGCCGGTCCGGGCCGCGATGACGCCCACGCTGACCCTGCGCTATCCGGTCGCGGAGGCCGCCGCCGACACGCTGCTGACCAGGGCCGGTGAGCGAGTCACCGGGCACGAGTTCCACCGAACTCAGGTGGTTTCGACGAGCTCGGCCAGCGAGATCCCTGCCCAGGTTTCGACAAGCCCAACCACCGAAACACCGCCGGCCGACCCCCACCCCCCGCTGGTCGAGCTTGTCGAGACCCCGGCCGAGGCCTGGATCATCGACGGCATGCCGACGGGCCTCGCGGGCCCGACCGTGCATGCTTCCTACCTGCACGTCCATTGGGCCGGGCATCCGCTGCTTGCCCAGCGGTTCGCCGACGCGGTGCACGCGGCCGCCCCTCACACCCCCTCCGCCGCTGGGTCGTCCGACGACATCACCGAGGCCGCCGTGCCCGCCACCCGGCCGCCCGGGGAGCCGCTGCGCCATCACGGGGACGACGAACTCGCCCCCGGCCTGCTCGACCTCGCGGTCAACGTGTACCCGGGCGCGCGTCCAGCCTGGCTCGACCGGGCCTTGCGCGCCTCGATCGCGTCCAGCACCGGTTACCCGGACGCCGCACGGGCCCGGCGGGCCCTCGCCGCCCGGCACGGCCGCGACAGCGCCGGGGTGCTGCCGAGCGCCGGCGCCGCGGAGGCGTTCACCCTGATCGCCCGGCTGCCCTGGCGGCGTCCGGTCGTGGTGCACCCGCAGTTCACCGAGCCGCACGCGGCCCTGGAGCGCGCCGGCCACCCGGTGGGTGTGGTGACCTGCCGTGCCGCGGACGGCTTCGCGCTGCGCCCAGCCGCGGTGCCCGAGGACGCCGACCTGGTGATCGTCGGCAACCCGACCAATCCGACCGGCGTCCTGCACCCGGCCGCCGCCATCCGTGCGCTGTGCCGGCCCGGGCGGCTGGTGGTGGTCGACGAGGCCTTCATGGACGCGGTGCCCGGCGAGTCCGAGTCGCTCGCGGCCGAGCCCGCCGACGGGCTGCTGGTGATCCGCAGCCTGACCAAGCATTGGTCGATCCCGGGCATCCGGGCGGGCTACGTCGTCGGCGACCCTGCCTTCGTCGAACGACTGGCGGCGCTGCAGCCGCCCTGGTCGGTACCGGCGCCCGCGCTCGCCGCCATGATCGCCTGCTCCACCGCCGAGGCCCTGACGGAATCCGGACGCCGCGCCGCGGCGCTGGCGGGCTGGCGCGCCCACCTCGAGGCCGGTTTGGCTGCCCGGGACGTCGACTACGTCCCCTCGTCCGCACCGTTCGTCCTGGCCCGGCCGGGTCACGGGATGCATGCCCAGCTGCGCGCCCACGGCATCGCGGTGCGCCGCGGCGACACCTTCCCGGGCCTGGACGAGTGCTGGGTGCGGATCGCCGTGCG
>CALMIQ010000369.1 GCA_937863965.1 uncultured Micropruina sp. | reverse complement strand
GAACTCGTCGAGCGGTTCCGGCAGGGCCCGCCCCGCCGGTCGCTGTTCGCGCTGCCGGGCGCCGACGAGGCCGCCAACGACACCGAGCTGCTGATCCACGGCATGGACGTCCGGCGCCCGAACGGGCTGCCCGAGCCCGACCGGGACCCGGAGTTCCAGCCCTGGGCGTGGTCCAAGCTCTCCCGGGTGGCGTCCTTCCTGGTGCGCGGCAACCCGGTCCCGATCGTCCTGGAGTGGCGGGGACGCCCCCACCATACCGTCCGGGTCGGGAAGGGCAACCGGATCGTCACGGTTATCGGCGATCCGAGCGAGCTGCTGCTCTACGCGTTCGGACGCCGCGCCGCCGCCGATGTCCGGCTGGTGGGGCTCGAATCGGCGGTCGCCGAGGCGCTGGGCCGAGACCCGCGGCGCTGAAGCCACCACCAGATCGTCACGGCGGGCAGCAGGCCGCTCAGGTCGGCCAGCACGTCCACCAGGTCACCGTCGCGGCCCGGCAGCCACCACGCCTGCGCGACCTCGCTGACCACCGCATGAGCGGCGAACACCACGATCGGCCACCAGTGCCGGAACACCAGCACGGCCAGCGCCGAGGGCGCCGCGAAGCCCAGGAAGTGCAGCACCTTGTCCGACTGCGGGAACCACTCCGACTCCCCCGGCTCGCCCGGCCTGTACAGGCCGTAGAGATGCAGCACGACCGCGAGGAGCAGGGCGACCCACAGCCAGACCCGCGCGCGCCCCGCCCCGGCGACGCCGGCGGACGCGGCGGAATCGGACCTCTCGGTGGGCATCGCCCCAGTCTGCCAGCGGCCCGCGAGTTGACCGAAAACGCGACCACGGTGCAGCCCAACCCGGATCGCTGAGAGAATCACACCCATGCGCGTCTACAACTTCTCAGCCGGCCCCGCCATGCTTCCCGAGCCCGTCCTGGAGCGGGCCAAGGACGAGCTGCTGGACTGGGACGGCTCCGGCATGTCGGTGATGGAGGTCTCCCACCGCAGCAAGGAGTTCATCGCCTGCGCGGAGGGCGCCGAGGCGACGCTGCGGGCGATCATGGGGATCCCGGACGGCTACGAGGTGTTGTTCCTGCAGGGCGGCGCGTACGGGCAGTTCGCGGCGATCCCGCTGAACCTGGCCGCGGACGGCGCGCCCGCCGACTTCATCAACACCGGTGACTGGTCGTCCAAGGCGATCAGCGAGGCCAAGAAGTACGTCACCGCGCGGGTGATCGCCGACGAGAAGCCGGACAACTACATCCGGGTTCCCGCGCAGGGCTCCTTCCAGGTCGGCAGCGACGCCGCCTACCTGCACTACACGCCCAACGAGACCATCCGGGGCGTCGAGTTCGG
>CALMIQ010000368.1 GCA_937863965.1 uncultured Micropruina sp. | reverse complement strand
CGATGTCGGCGTAGGTCAGGGTCTGGCCGGCCGCCACGTCGCGCTTCAGGATGCAGCCGCCGGCGAGGCCGATCGGCAGCAGGTTCGCCGTACGGGCGTCCGACGCGGGCACGGCGATTCCGTGCACGTGGTGCCCGCCGATCCCCTCGAGCTTCAGCCCGGCGCTCAGGCCGGACTTGGCGACGGCGACGACCTCGGAGGTCCAGGTGGTCGGCTGGAAGCTGGGCCGGCGGTCGACGATGGCCTCACCGATCGACAGGTTCGCCTCGATGGAGGCCAGGTGGTAGGGCCGGTACAGGGAGTAGTACGGCCCGGCGCCGAGCTTGAGGTAGTCGAGCTCGTGGGTGACCACGTCGTTGCCCGATTTGACGATGACGAAGACGCCGGGCGCCACGTTGCCGGTCACGTACTCGACAACCGGACCGTCCGCCGCGATGATGCCGCCCTCCGCAGCGGGCACCAGCTTCGCGGCAAGCTCGTCGATCGAGCAGGGGACGCCGTGCATGCCGGGCACGTCGACCGGGTAGCCGGTGGCGTTGGACAGCGCGCACATCTCCACCTGGGTCTTGGTGCCGTCGGTGAAGGAGGAGAGCATCTTGGGGTTCATCCCCTTCGCCAGCGCCTCGTCCCGCACATCGGTGGGTGTGTCGGTCGGCCGGTTCGGGTTGTTCTTGCCCTTGCCGGCGACCACGACCTCGAGGCCGATGTCCTGGGCGTACTCGATCAGCTTGAGGCATTCGACGGGCTCGTCGCCGCGACAGATGCTGTAGATGGCGCCCCCGGCGTTGGCCATGCCGGCCAGCAGCAGGCCGACGGTGACGTCGGCCTCGACGGTCATCAGCAGGGTGTCCTTGCCTGCCAACAGGCTGGCGTAGGCGACCTCGGCAGCGACGTCCGGGACGCCGGAGACCTCGACGATGACGTCCAGCGGCAGCTTGGTCAACGCCAGGCCGCTGCCGATCGCCACCGATCCGCCGGCCTC
Source organism: uncultured Micropruina sp. (assembly GCA_937863965.1). GTDB lineage: Bacteria > Actinomycetota > Actinomycetes > Propionibacteriales > Propionibacteriaceae > Micropruina. The sequence continues at coordinate 3,957 of CALMIQ010000368.1, read as the reverse complement.
GATCGCCGCCGAGGCGTCGGTCAGGTCGTCGGTGCTGGTGACGTCGTCGCAGCCGGCGCCGGCCAGCGCACGCTCGGCGCGGGTGACGTCGATGTCGGCGACCGCCGACATGAACAGGCCCGGGACGCGGTTGATCTGCGCGACCAGGCCGGATCCCATCTGCCCGGCGCCGACGACGCCGACCCGGACCGGACGGCCGGTGGCCCGCTCGCGGGCGAGCAGCCGTTGGCTGTAACTCATCGTTGCACCTTCCTCTTGGCGCCGCCCGCGACCTTCGGCGGCGCGACGATCCTGTTGTCCTTGACCCGGGCGCGGGTGGCCTTGAGCTGACCCAGCGCCATCTCGATGGCCTTGCTGCTCTGCTTGTCGTGGGCCCGTTCGGGAAGCGTGGCGATCGGGCCGTGCAGCTCGGGGGCGTCCTTGGCGGTGGCGAAGATGGTGGAGCCGCGCAGCACCCGGGCGGCGATCACCTCGTCGCGGGGGTCGTCCACGACGAGCATGACGATCGTGCCCCTGAGCTTGCCGAGGCCGCGTCCGGTGACCAGCAGGCGGTCGGGGCCCCGGTGTTCGCCGACCATCGCGTTGACCGAGCGGGCATAGCGGCCCTGCTGCCACATGCCCAGCATCGTCGACAGCACCAGCGCCCCGATCAGGAAGGCGGCGAACTCCCAGCCCATGGCTCACTCCCCCCTGATGACGATGGGCGAGCCCACCGTGGGATGCGGCCGGGACGGGCCGCTGGCCTTGACGGCGCCGGGCAGCAGTTCCTGCTCGGGGCTGTTGACGTAGACCACGATGTGGCCCAGGTCGGTGAGGTTGAGGTTCGCCAGCTCACCGACCTCGTCGAGGGTCAGCAGGACGCCGCCCAGCTCGAGGGTGTCGCCGGCCCGGATGGGACGGCTGGGCTGCTCGCGCGTCTTGTGCACCAGGCTGACCTCGGCGAGGGCGTCGGGCAGCGGCTCGCCGAACAGGATGTAGCAGCCGCCGTCGAACATCTCGGCGGTGAACTCGCCGATTCGGTCGACGGTCGCCGACCACAGTTGTTGTGCCATGGGTTTCAATCCTTGTCTTCGTTGACGGTGGGGGTGGATGGGGTAGGTGGTCCCGCTGGTCGAGTTCGCCGAGGACGTCCTCCGGCTCCCGCCGGTCGAACTCGCCGAGACCCGCTACGTGCGGCGTCTCGACGAGCTCGACCAGCGACCGAGCTCGGCCGGCGACTAGATGGCGAACGATGCCAGGTAGGCGATAAGCACCGCCACCGGTGAGGTGATCAGCCGCGAGAACAGCACCGCCGGCACGCCGACCGACACCGTTTCGGGCTCCGCCTCGCCGAGCGACAGGCCGACCGGGATGAAGTCACAGCCCACCTGGCCGTTGATGGCGAACAGGGTCGGCAGCGCGTACTGGACGGGCAGCGCCCCGGCCGCGATCTGTTGGCCCATCAGGACGCCGACCACCTGCGCGATCGCGGCACCCGGCCCGAGGATCGGCGAGAGCACCGGGATGGCGGTGATCACGCCGAGCAGGATCAACCCGAACGGGTTGCCGGCCAGCGGCTGGACGCCGTTGGCGATCCACTTGGAAATGCCGGTGAACGTCACGATGCCGATCAGCAGCGACACGTACGCCATGAACGGGATGATCGTGCTCATCACGAGCTTCAGCGCCTGCCGGCCGGAGGCCAGCAGCGTGTTGATGAACATCCCGATGGCCTCGCCGAACGACACCACGAAGCCGGAGAAGCCGCCGGTCGACTTCGCCGCCGCCTTGGCCTCGGCCTTCTTCGCCTCGTACGCGACGCGTTTTTCGTCCACCTCGCCGGACGCCGGCGCGGCTGCCGCGGCGGCCACCGCCGCTTCGTCGGCCAGCGTCACCTCGTTCGGTGTCACCGCCGAGACGAAGATGTCCTCGGTGATGAACTGGGCCAGCGGTCCGCCCGGCTCGCCCGGGTAGACGTCCACGGTGGGGATCCGCTTGCGCGGGTAGACCCCGATCCGGGCGGTGCCGCCGCAGTTGATCACCGCACACATCACCTGGGCGTCCGGCACCTGGTTGGTGAAGCCGTCCACGGCCTCGGCACCGGACAGCTCGGCGATCTTCGCGGCCACCGGGTGGATGCCACCGCTGGTCACCGACAGGACGATCTTCTTGGAATCGGTGGGGGTCAGCGTCAGGCCGGCACCCCAGCCGCCGCGTCCCTTGACGACCTTGATCGACTGGTAGGTCATGCCAGACCTCCCTGGATGTGCCCGGCGGCGTAGGCGGCGTCGAACTCGGCAAAGCGCTCCTCGTGACCGCCCCGCTTGATCAGCAGCTGGGTGATCCACTGGGTGACGACGCCGCGGATCAGGATGACCACGAGGCCGACCAGGAAGTACATGGCGGCCAACCGGGCATAGGCACCCGGGCTGATCGCCTGGACGCCGGCCGCAACACCCATCCAGACGAAGATCTCCGCCGCATTCGCATGCGGGAAGAAGGCCGTCACCGGGTGCACGAAGGACACCGCCGAGTCGTAGAACGCCGGCTTGTACTTCTCGGGCAGGAACCGCCCGAACGAGTAGCACATGGGGTTGGTCAGCATGATCACCGCGATCAGCGGCATGATCGTGTACCGGGTGACCGAATACTTGCCGGCCCACTGGACCGCGCGGGTGACGCGCTCCTCGCCGATCCATGTGGTGATCGCATACATGGCGGTCAGCAGCACCATCAACAGCGGCAGAATCCCAGTCACCAGACCCGAAAACGTCTCGGCTGCAGCCTTGAACAGGCCGATGAAATTCTCCGACGCCCAGGTGATGGCGTTCATGAACCAGTTGCCTTCCATGTGATCCCCTCCTTTCGATATTTGCGTGGTGGTGGCTCGGAGTTCGTTCTCCGGGCCGGTTCGAACCCGCCCCGCCGCTCAGCCGAGCAGCAGGAAGGGGTCGTCCAGGATCGCCTGCATCGTGGCGAACGCCCTGGCCGCGTCCGCTCCGTCGGCCACCCGGTGGTCGACGGTCAGGCCCGCCTCGCCCACCGTCCGGGGCCGGATGGACCCGTCGGCGTCGAAGACCGGACGCACCTCGACCGTGCCCAGCGACAGCGCGGTCGCCTGGGGTGGGGTCAGCAGTGCGTTGAACCGCTGCACACCGAACGAGCCGAGGTTGGACACCGTGCCGGTGCCGCCCCCCATCACGCTCGGGTCGGCCTTCCCCGCCTTCACCGCCGCGGCGAGTTCCTTGATCGCCGCGTCCAGTGCCCGGATCCCCAGGGTGTGGGGATCGCGCAGCACCGGTGCGAGCAGGCCGGCGGGGGTGTCGATCGCCAGCGCCACGCCGATGTGGGGATTGGCGCGGACGCCGTCGCCGCCCCAGCTTCCGTTGAGCGAGGGGTACTCGCGCAACATCAGGGCGTAGGCGCGCAGCAGGATGGTGTTCCAACTGACGCCCGAGAGGGAAGCCTTGCGGGCCACCGCGAGCCGGCTCAGGTCGAGCGCGCGCCACACGGTGAACTGGGGGATGAGCGCGGTCGACTCCAGCACCCGCGCGGTGGCGATCCGGAGCCGGCGCGACTTGGCGTCGCCGAGCAGCTCGCCCGTGCCGGACGCCGGCGCCGTCGGCGTGGCCGGTGGAACCGCCGCGGCCGGCGGGGGTGCGGCGGTGGCCGATGTGGCTGCGACCGGCGCGGGTGCGGGCGGTGCCGCTGCGGCGGGCGCGGGTGCGGACGGCGTCGCCGCGGGAGCCTGGGTGCGCGCATCGATGGCGGCCCGGACGTCGCGCGCCCGGATCGTCCGGTGCGGGCCGGACGGGTTCAGCGACGCCAGGTCGATGCCGGCCTCCGCCGCCAGCTTGCGAGCCAGCGGGACGGCGCGCACGGCACCGCCGGTCGGGCCAGCCTCCCCCGGCATCCCGCTCGCCTCCCCCGGCATCCGGCTCGGCTCCCCCGGCATCCGGCTCGGCTCCCCCGGCATCC
>CALMIQ010000367.1 GCA_937863965.1 uncultured Micropruina sp. | reverse complement strand
CTCAGACCTTCCGGATCCGCACCCAGCTGACCTGGTGGTCCTCGCCCTTGCGCAGGATCGCGGTGGCCCGTCCGCGGGTGGGGCGGATGTTCAGCTCGAGGTTCGGGCCGTTGATGCTGTCCCAGAACGTGGTCGCGGTCGTGAGCGCCTCCGCCTCCGACATCTGGGCGTACCGGCGGAAGTACGACTGCGGGTCGCGGAAGGCGGTCTCCCGCAGGGCGAAGAAGCGGTCGACGTACCACTGCCGGATGAAGGCCGTCCGGGCGTCCACGTAGACGGTGAAGTCGAAGAAGTCGCTGACCGCCAGCGCCGTGCTGCCGTCGGAGCGCCGGCGGGCCGGCTGCAGCACGTTGAGGCCCTCGACGATCAGGATGTCGGGGTCGCGCACCACCACCTGCTCGCCGGGAACGATGTCGTAGAACAGGTGCGAGTACACCGGCGCGGTCACCTCGCGCTTGCCGGACTTCACGTCGATCACGAACTGCAGCAGCGCCTGCCGGTCGTAGGACTCCGGGAAGCCCTTGCGGTGCGCGATGCCCATGGCCTCCAGGATGTGGTTGGGGTAGAGGAAGCCGTCGGTGGTGATCAGGTCCACCCGCGGACGCCGCGGCCCGCGGGCCAACAGCTCCTTCAGCAGCCGGGAGGTGGTCGACTTGCCGACCGCCACCGAACCGGCCACGCCGATCACGAACGGCACCTGCTTGTGGTTGATGCCGAGGAAGTCGTGGGTCGAGCGGTACAGCGCGCCGGTGCGCTCCCAGTACAGGTTCAGCAGCTGGGTGAGCGGATGGTAGACCTGCCGCACCTCGTCGCCGTCGGTCGGATCGCCGATGCCGCGCAGCCGGACGAGCGTCTCGGCGTCCAACTCCCACGGGACCACCTCGGCCAGGTCGCTCCACTGCTGCCGGCTGAGCGCCACATACGGGCCGTACGGGTCGTCCTCGGGTGAGAAGTGCATGCCCGGTGGGAGCACGATCGGATACGGATCCATGACACCTCGCTGGCTGGCTGCGTACTCCAGGGTCTGAGTACCCGCCAAGTCTGCCCGGCAACCCGCGCCGCGGAGACGAAACGCGCCCGATGGCGGCGTGCCGCAGGTGGGCAGGGCGAATCGGGCCAGCCGTCCGCCGGTAAAGTTCGGCCCATGTGCGGAATCATCGGTTACGTCGGTCCCCGCGATGCCAGCAAGGTGGTGGTCGAGGGCCTGCGCCGGATGGAGTATCGCGGCTACGACTCCGCCGGGGTGGCGGTGATCGCGGACGGCGCGATCGACTTCCGCAAGAAGGCCGGCAAGATCTCCAATCTGGACGCCGAGATCGCCGGCGATCCGCTGGCCGACACCGGCATCGGCATCGGGCACACCCGGTGGGCGACCCACGGCGGGCCGACCGACTACAACGCGCACCCGCACGTCTCGGCCAACGGCCGGGTGGCGCTGATCCACAACGGGATCATCGAGAACTTCGCGCCGCTGCGCAGCGAACTCGAGGCGCAAGGCGTCGTGTTCCGTTCCGAGACCGACACCGAGGTGGCGGCCCAGCTGCTCGGCAAGGCCGTCGAGGACGGCACCGACCTCGCCGACGCCATGCGCGCCGTCTGCAACCGGCTGCACGGCGCGTTCACCCTGGTCGCCATCGACACCGCCGAGCCCGACCGGCTGGTGGCCGCCCGGCGCAACTCGCCCCTGGTGGTCGGCGTCGGCGACGGCGAGAACTTCGTCGCCTCGGACGTCTCGGCGTTCATCGAGTTCACCCGGCAGGCGATCGAGCTCGGCCAGGACCAAGTGGTCGACGTGACCCGCGACGGCGTGATCGTCACCGACTTCGAGGGACGCCCGGCCGCCACCCACCCGTTCGAGGTGACCTGGGATCTCTCCGCGGCCGAGAAGCAGGGCTACGACTGGTTCATGCGCAAGGAGATCTACGAGCAGCCGCAGGCGGTGGCCGACACCCTGCTGGGCCGCTACAACCTCGACGGCTCGCTGAAGCTGGACGAGCTGCACATTCCCGAGGAGGAGTTGCGGACGATCGACAAGATCATCATCGTCGCCTGCGGCACGGCCTACTACGCGGGCATGGTCGCCAAGTACGCCATCGAGCACTGGACGCGGATCGCCTGCGAGGTCGAGATCGCGTCCGAGTTCCGCTACCGCGACCCGATCATCACCCCGCGCACCCTGGTGGTGACGCTCAGCCAGTCCGGCGAGACCGCCGACACGCTGATGGCGATCCGGCACGCCCGCGAACAGGGTGCGAAGGTGATCGCGATCTGCAACACCAACGGCGCCACCATTCCCCGCGAGTCGGACGCCGTCATCTACACCCACGCCGGCCCCGAGATCGGCGTGGCGTCCACCAAGGGTTTCCTCACCCAGGTGGCGGCCTGCTACCTGCTCGGGCTCTACCTGGCGCAGGTGCGCGGCACCAAGTACGGCGACGAGATCGCCGCGATCATGAGCGAGCTGGCCGCCACGCCGCCGCTGATCCAGCGGGTGCTCGACGAGATCGAGCCGATCAAGGAGCTGGCCGCCAAGTACGTCGACGCCGAGTCGGTGCTCTTCCTGGGCCGGCACGTCGGCTATCCGGTGGCCCTGGAGGGCTCGCTGAAGCTGAAGGAGATCGCCTACCTGCACGCCGAGGGGTTCCCGGCCGGTGAGCTCAAGCACGGCCCGATCGCCCTGGTCGAGGACGGCATCCCGATCTTCGTGGTGGTGCCGCCGCAGGGTCGCGACCAGTTGCACGACAAGGTCACCTCGAACATCCAGGAGGTACGGGCCCGCGGCGCGTTCACCATCGTGCTGGCCGAGGACGACGATCACGAGGTCACGCCCTACGCCGACTTCCTCTTCCGGCTGCCGAAGGTGTCGACGCTGATGCAGCCCCTGGTCGCCACCGTCCCGCTGCAGATGTTCGCCTGCGAGGTCGCCTCGCTGAAGGGCTACGACGTCGACCAGCCGCGGAACCTCGCCAAGTCGGTCACGGTCGAGTGATCGTCGGCATCGGCATCGACGTCTGCCCGGTCGAGCGGTTCGCCAGCGCCGCGGCGCGCGAGCGCCTGCTGGCCCGCCTGTTCACGCCGGCCGAACGCGACTCGTCGATGAACCGGATGGCGGGCCGCTTCGCCGCCAAGGAGGCGCTGGCCAAGGCGCTGGGGGCGCCCCAGGGCCTGTCCTGGCACGACGCCGAGGTGCGCAAGGACGAGCTGGGCAAGCCGTACTTCCACTACACCGGGACGGTCGCGGCCCGGATCGCCGAGCTGGGCGTCGCCACCGTGCACCTGTCGATCACCCACGACGCGGGGATCGCCGCCGCGGTGGTGGTCTGCGAGGCTTGAGGCCATGAGGCCCGCGTACCTGGCCGCCACCATCCGGGCTGCCGAGGAACCCCTGCTGGAGTCGATGCCGGGGGTGCTGATGCAGCGGGCGGCGGCCGGGCTGGCGTCCGCGGTGCTGCGCGAGGTGCGCCAGGTCCGCGGACGCGTGCACGGTGCCCGGGTGTTGCTGGCGGTGGGGGCCGGCAACAACGGCGGCGACGCGCTGTACGCCGGGGTGCGGCTGCTGCGCCGCGGCGTCCGGGTGGACGCCTGGCGCACCGCCGCCCGGGTGCACGAGGAGGCGTGGACGGCGTTCCGCGCCGCCGGCGGAGGCGAGCTGGACGCCGTGGCCGCCGTCGCCGGGCTGGCCGGGGCCGACCTGGTGGTGGACGGCGTGCTGGGCATCGGCGGCCGTCCCGGCCTGCGCGAACCGGTCGCCCTGTTCGCCCGGGCCTGCGCGGACGCCGGCGTCCCGGTGGTGGCGGTCGACCTGCCCTCCGGGCTGGACGCGGACTCCTGCGGTGGCGGTTCGACCCACTTCGGCGCGCGCCGCACCGTCACCTTCGGCGGCCTCAAGCCCTGCCACGTGCTGGAGCCGGCGGCGTCCGCGTGCGGGACCGTCGAGGTGGTCGACATCGGGCTCGACCTGCCGGCACCCGACCTGCGCTGCTGGGAGCCGGCCGACGTCGCCGCCGCGTGGCCGTTCCCGGACGCCCGCAGCGACAAGTACTCCCGCGGGGTGGTCGGGCTCGATACCGGCTCGGACGCCTACCCGGGCGCCGCGGTGCTGTCCGCCCTCGGCGCGACCCACGCCGGCGCCGGCATGGTCCGCTTCCTCGGCGCGGACGGCGCGGCATCCCTGATCCGGCGCGCCGCGCCCAACGTCGTCCTGGGTGCCGGCCGGGTGCAGGCCCGGGTGCTCGGCTGCGGCTGGGGGGAGCGTCCGGACGGCGCCGCGGTGGTCGAGCGCGCGCTCGCCGAGTCGCTGCCGCTGGTGCTGGACGCCGACGCGCTGCGCCACCTGCCGGCCGGCGGGCTGGGGGAGCGGGTGCTGCTCACCCCGCACGCCGGTGAGCTGGCCCGGCTGCTCGGCGTGGAGCGGGCCGAGGTCGCAGCCGACCCGATCGGGGCGGTGACCCGGGCCGCCCGACGGCACGACGCCACCGTGCTGCTCAAGGGCGCCACCCAGTACGCCGGCGGTCCGGACGGCCGCGTCACGATCGCCGTCCCGGGGCCGTCCTGGACCGCGCAGGCCGGTTCGGGCGACGTCCTGGCCGGCATCTGCGGGACGTTGCTGGCCGCCGGGCTGCCGCCGGTCACGGCCGCCCTGGCCGGGGCGTCGATCCAGGCGCTGACGGCACGGGCGGCGCCGGGGCCGTACCCGCCCCAGCGGCTCGCCGAGCGGCTGCCCGGGGTGATCGCCGGACTCATTGGCTGAGGGGTCCGGTTGGGCCGTGGAGGATTCCGGCGTCCGCCCGGGATGACGGATCGCCGTGGCGACTGGCCGGATGGCGGTCTGACCATCGCTCCCGCCCACGGGAGGTGACAGAATCCCGGTGGCGCTTGTTGCCTGCCGGACACCCGTCGACGAGGAGAACCTTCATGGAACAGACCCTGGTAATCGTG
>CALMIQ010000366.1 GCA_937863965.1 uncultured Micropruina sp. | reverse complement strand
GTGGACGCCACCGCATGCTTGACCGCATTGGTGAAGGCCTCGCTGACCAGGTAATACGCCGCCAGGGCCAGCTGCTCGGCCGGTCGCCGGTCACCGCTGATCGCCACCGTGACCGGCACCGGCTGCCGTTCGGCGAGCTCGCGGACGGCGTCCGCCAGGCCGCGATCGGTGAGGATCTGCGGGTGGATGCCGCGGACGGTCTCGCGCAGCGACGTCATCGCCGTCTCCATCGACGACCGGGCGGCGGTCAGCGCCTCGCGGACGGCCTCGGGGCGTCCGGTGTCGAGGGCGTACTCGGCCTCGCCGAGCTGCATGCTGAGCAGCACCAGCTGCTGCTGCGCGCCGTCGTGCAGGTCGCGCTCGATCCGGCGGCGTTCGGCCGCGAACACGTCCACCAGCTCGCGGCGGGACGTGGTCAACTGATCGACCTGCTCGCGCAGTTCCGCGCGGGGCCGGACCAGGTCCTCGACCAGGATCGCCTGCACCGTGGCCAGCGCCCAGGCGACGTACAGCCCGGCGACCAGGACGACCAGCAGGCCGAAGCCGACCAGGTAGACGTCGACGCCGATCAGCACGCCCTGGACCAGCTGGGTGGTCAGGCCGAGCACCAGCGTGACCAGGAGGGCACCGGGCAGGAAGTCGACCAACGCGAACAGCACCGCAATGCCCCAGACGGCGAGGTTCCCCTCGCGCAGCCCGTTGGCGTCCCATGGATGCCGGATAGGCCCGCTGGGCAGCGGTCCCTCGCGGCGCAGGCCGAGCAGCCGCAGCCGGCGCGCCTCCATGTCGGCGGTGATCCAGGCCACCAGCGGCAACACGAAGACGCCCAGGATGCCGGCGACCAACGCCAGGATTCCGCCCACGATGGCGCTCGCGCAGTAGGCGACCGCGCCCCAGCCGAGCGGGCTGATCAGCATCCGCAGCGGGTTCGGCGGCGGCTTCAACCGGGCGCGGACCGCCACCTCGTGCGGCGGAGAGGAGTGGCTCACGGTGCCCACCCTAGGAGGCGGAGGCGGCCGAGACGGTAGTGCTGGCACTACTCGCAGACACCGGGCAGCGCCCGTGATCGGCGGCCTCCCGGGGGGTTGGCTGGGAGCATGACAGTGAACCACCGGCGGGCCGCGCTCCGGGCTCAGCACATCTCCAAATCCTTCGGCGACGTCCGCGCCCTCGACCGGGTCGGCATCGACATCCCGGCCGGCCAGTCGGTGTCGGTGATGGGGCCGTCCGGCTCGGGCAAGTCGACCCTGCTGCACTGCCTGGCCGGCATCCTCCGGCCCGACGAGGGTGACGTCAGCCTCGGCGACGAGCCGGTCTCGCTGGCCTCGGACGCCGCCCGCAGCCGGCTGCGGCTGGCCCGGATGGGCTTCGTCTTCCAGGACGGCCAACTGCTGCCCGAACTCGGCGCGGTGGAGAACGTCGCCCTGCCGCTGCTGCTCCTCGGCCGTCCGCGCGCCGAGGCGTTCCGGCGCGCCGCCGAGTGCCTGCACTGGCTGGGGCTCGCCGGTCTGGAGGGACGGCGTCCCGGTCAGCTGTCCGGCGGACAGGCGCACCGGGTGGCCATCGCCCGGGCGCTGGTCGGGCAGCCGGACGTGGTGCTCGCCGACGAGCCGACCGGCGCCCTCGACCGGGCCACCGGCGCCGAGGTGATGCGGGTGCTGACCTCCGCGGTCGCCGCCGCCGGCGCCAGCCTGGTGGTGGTCACCCACGACGCCACAGTGGCCGACTGGTGCCAGCGCCACATCGAGATCGTCGACGGCCGGATCAGCAACGACGTCCTGACCCGGAGGGCCGCCTGATGCACCAGTTCCGGGTCGCCCCGCTGCTGCTGCGCGGACGGATCCGCGCCGGCAGTGGGCTGATCGATCTGCTCGCCGTGCTCGCCTTCACCGTCAGCAGTTGGCTGCTGCTGTCGGTGCTCGCCGGGGTCGCCATGTTCGTCGACCGGCAGAACCACCCGCCGGCCGCCTTCGTCGCCGCGGTGCCCGGTCACGGCGCCGACAGCGTCGCCCAGCTGGTCTTCTGGACGCTGGTGGCCGCCTGCGCCGGCGTGCTGCTGGTGGTGCCGTTGATCACCCTCGGCGCGGCCGCCGCGCGGATGGGTGCGCTCGGACGCGACCAGCGGCTGGCCACGCTGCGGCTGCTGGGCATCACCGGCGGCCAGGCGATCGCGTTGAGCACCGTGGAGACCATGCTGGCCGGGCTGATCGGCGGGGTGCTCGGCGCCGTCGGCTACCTCGTCACGCTGCCGGCCTGGTCGCTGATCGGCTTCCAGGCGACGCCGCTGAGCGCGACCCAGATGCTGCTGCCCGCCTGGGCGATCGCTGCCACGATTGCAGGCCTGGTGGTGCTGGCCGGGGTCAGCTCCGTGACCGGGCTGCTGCGGCTGACCATCTCACCGCTCGGGGTGGCGCGGCGGGCGCCCCGTCCGGCCCTGAGGCTGTGGCGGCTGCTGGCGCTGCCGCTGGTGATCGGCGCCTGGCTGGTGATCGCGCCGCTGCTGAACCTGGCCCGTGACTTCGTCTTCGGAGCGTCGGTCATCCTGGTGGTCCTGGGCGTGTTCATGGGGGTGATCAACCTGGTCGGCCCGTGGCTGCTGCAGCTGCTGGGCCTGCTGCTCACCCGCTCGGGGCGTCCCGCGGTACTGCTGGCCGGACGCCGGCTGCTGGCCGATCCGAAGGGCTCCTGGCGGTCGGTCTCCGGCCTGGCGTTCGTGGGGTTCACCGGGGGTGCCCTGGTCAGCCTGCCCGACTTCGGCGCGGACGCCGGCGACCCGCTGCTGCGGATCCTCGCCGACGACGTCCGCACCGGCACCTATCTGACGGTCGGGATCGCCTTCGTCGTCGCCGCCACCTCGACGCTGCTGAACCAGGCGTCGGCGGCGCTGGATCGGCGCCGGGAACTGCGCCAGCTGGCCAACCTGGGCGTGCCGGCCGGCCTGCACGACGGCACCCGGCTGGTCGAGGTGGTGGCACCCGCGGCCCTCAGCGCGCTGGGTTCGGGCGGCCTGGCGATGCTGTTCTTCGCCCAGCTGCCCAGGCTGGGAGCCGCGTCCGTGGTCGGGCCGCTGCTGTTCGTGGCGTCCCTGGTCCTGGGGATCGCGCTGGTCTGGGCGGCGGGGGAGGCCTGCCGTCCGGTGGTGCGGGCGGCAGTACGCTGAGGCATGGACCTGTCGGCCTTCTACTCGCTGATGGCGGTCACCTGCTTCACCCTGGTGGGGCTGTGGTGGACCGTCATCGAGCGGCACCCCGGGTGGAAGACCGACCGCTCGCGCAGACGACTGGCCGGTGGGGTCTACCTGTCGTTCCTGCTGCCGGGCCTGATGAGCACCTTCGCCCAGGTGGACGCCGGCAACCCGCTGATCTGGCGCACCAGCTTCACCGTCGCCGCCGTCGTCGGGGCGGTGAACACCGTGCAGCTGCTGGGGGTGGACACCAACCCGCAGCGCGGGATGTTCCGCAGGTTCCGCTGGGTGGTGGCCGTGATCTATGCCGTGATCGCCGTGCTGGGGGTCGCGCCGGGCGTCGCCGGACTGCTGGGCGGGACGCCGCTGCAGGCGGCCGCGATCGCGCTGATCCTGCTCGTCGTGCTGGCCCACGGCCTGGCCTGGGAGTTCATGATGGAGGGCGAGGAAGAGGCCGATCGCACCACGTAGAGTGCGGGCGTGGCCGGGGCGACTTCTCCAGGGACGGCCGCCGGACGACGCATCGCCGTCGTGGCCACGGCGGTCGCGCTGCTGCTGACCGGATGCACCGGTGGCGTCCCGCTGCCGCAGCCGGCGCCGTCCGCCACGGCCCCGGCGCCGTCCGCCACCGCCACCCGGACGCCCGAGCCCACGCCGTCACTGCGGGGCATTCCCAAGGGCATGACCCAGCGGGTGATCCTCGGCGATCCCTGGTCCAAGAACCAGCGCCGCGTGCACGCGGTCGCCGAGTCGGCCGTGGCGATCGCGAAGCGGGCCAGGAAGGGGCAGACCCTCACCCTGGCGATGTTCAACCTGACCTACCCCGGTGCGGCGGCGGCCTTCGTCGCCGCGCACCGGCGCGGCGTCGACGTCCGGATCGTGCTCAACCACGAGGGGGCGAGGTCGCGGCAGGTGCGGCTGCTGCGCGCCGGCCTGGGCGTCGACACGCGGGCCCGTTCGTGGGTGGTGACCCGGCCGGGGAACATCCGGATGCACACCAAATTCCTCCTGGTCTCGCCGCACGGTGGCAGCGGTCCGATCGTCTGGGTGTCGTCGGGGAACATCACCAGCTCCAGCGGCCGCGACCAGGCCAACGACGCGCTGGTCACCACGGGCGATCGCGCGTTGTACGACTTCCTGCTCGCCCAGTTCCGGCTTCTGCGCAAGGGGGTGACCAAGCCGAAACTGCTGGCGCGGACCGCCACCACCCCCACGGCGATCCTGCGGACCTTCCCGCAACCCCGCCGGGACGCCGCCCACGACCCGGTGCTGGCCGTGCTGAACGACATCCGCTGCGTGCACCAGGGGCGGCGCACCACGGTGCGGATGGCGCAGCTCTTCCTGACCGATGAACGGATCTACCTGGTGCAGCGGCTGAGCCGGCTGGTCGCCGACGGCTGCCGGCTGCGGATCGTCGGCTACCTGCCGGAGTGGAGCCCGGACGCGGTGAAGGGGCTGACCGCGCCGGGAGTGGGACGCGTCGACCTGCGGGCGGGGCAGGGCGCCGCCGTGCACACCAAGATCACCACCATCGAGGGCTGGGACGCCGCCGGCAACCCGCTCGTCCGCGGGCTGACCGGCTCGCACAACCTGACCGGACGGGCACTGGGCCGCACCCCCGACGGCGTCAACGATGAACTGCTGGTGCAGCTCTGGAACCCGGCGACGGTGCGCGCCTACAGCGCGTGGGTGGACCGGGTGATCCGCACCCACAGCAAGCCGGTCGCGCGCCCGAAGTAGCCGAAGGCGTCCTGGGCCTACGATCACCCCCATGGGTCTCCGCACACTGATCCTGGCCGCCGGCGTCGGCGCCGGCCACAACCAGGCCGCCAGCGCGATCGAAGAGGCGCTCGCGCAGCTGCCCGACGTGGATCGCGCCCTGCGCATCGACATTCTCGAGACCACCAACGAGGCCTTCCAGAAGCTGTACGACGACGGCTACTTCGCGCTGGTCTCCGAGGCGCCGTGGGTGGTCGGCTGGGGCTACGACAGCCAGGACTCGCCGTTCAAGCTGGCGCCCCTGGTGCAGTGGTGGGACCAGCTGAACACCACCTCGCTGGTGCGGCAGATCCGCAGCTACGACCCGGATCTGGTGATCTGCACCCACTTCCTGCCCGCCCGCCTGGTCGCGTTGATGCTCGCCCGCCGCCAACTGCGGGCGTCGCTGAGCGTGGTCACCACCGACTACGACTTCCAGGGACTGTGGCTGACCACGCCGTTCAACCACTTCTGCGTGGCCCGCGACGAGGCCGCCGAGCACATGGTCAGTCTCGGCGTCCCGCGGGACCGGATCCTGGTGTCGGGCATTCCGGTGCGGCCGGGCCTGGCCGACCCGGTGGACACCGCGGCCGTCCGGACGCGGTTCGGCCTCGACCCCGACCTGCCCGTCGTGCTGATCTCGGCGGGCGCCTCCGGCGGCAGCTACACGCTGAACATCGTCCGGCAGGTGCGGCGCAGCCAGCAGGACTTCCAGGCGATCGTGGTCTGTGGGCACAACGACGGCCTCCGCAAGGAGGTCGAGGACGCGGTCGGGGACAGTCCGGAACGGTTCCGGGTGCTCGGCTACACCACCGAGATGGCGGATCTGATGCGGATCGCCAGCCTGTTCGTCGGCAAGCCGGGCGGGTTGTCGTCGTCGGAGTGCATGGCGGCCGGGCTGCCGATGGTGATCATCAACCCGATCCCGGGTCAGGAGGTGCGCAACGCCGACTTCCTCGTCGAAGAGGGGGCCGCGGTGCGCTGCAACTACTCCACCACCGTCGGCTACAAGATCGACACCCTGCTCGCCGATCCCGAGCGGCTGGCGACGATGGCGGCGAACGCGCGCAGGATCGGACGTCCGGACGCCGGCCGCACCGTCGCCAAGGCGTCGCTCGAGCTGGCCGCCCAGCCGCTGTGGATCAGCCGCGAGGCGCAGAAGGCGATGCTGCTGGCCAGCGAGGAGGGCATTCCCGCCGCCGACCTGCCGGCCGAACGCCGGCTGCGCACGCTGACCGACCCGGCCACCGGGGCCTCGCTCGCGGTCGCCACCCAGGCGCAGCTGCAGCCGCTCGGGGTGACCACCTGGTCGACCTCGGTGCGGGTCGCCCGCAAGGCGCTGCGCGCGCTGCGGTGGCACCCCGACAACCTCGACCTGCTGGTGACGGGTCGCTGGCTGCTGGGCGGCGAGCGGTCCCGGATCTTCGGCCTGAGCTGACCCGACCGATCCGATCCCGCTCGGCGGCGGCCTACCGGGCGCCACACCCCTGATCGATGGTGACCTCGGTCGGATTCACGATCGGGGTGGTCCGCACCGTCAGCGGCCCGTAGCTTCCCGGCGGACCGGTGAAGGTGACCGTGACGGTCACCTTCTTGGCGCCGAGGTCCTGCACGGTCATGAACGACGGCACCGGGCGTCCGAGGTCCTTGGAGTCGATCGGACGCCAGTTCCAGGACTTGCGCGGCTGCCGCACCTCGTCGGTGACCTTCGTGCCGGGCGGGCCGTAGATGAAGACCTGGGTGCGGTAGACCTTGGTGTCGACATTGCCGGTGACATAGCTGGGCAGCCGCCGGGCCTGCGCCTTGGTGAGGTCGAGCCACAGCGTCGTGGACACCGTGTAGGTCCTGGTGCCGTCGGCGGCGCAACTGGTGCTCGCCTTCACCTGGGCCTTCAGGTAGTAGTCGATCTTCGACCCGAGTGAGGCGTCCCGGTAGAAGACGCCGATGGTCGTCGAGTCGGTGTTGTCCTTCGGCAGGATGCCCGCGATCGGCGTCCCGGCCAGCTGCCGTTGAATGGCCGGGTCGGCGCTCCAGAACATGACGCTGCCCGTGCCGATCCCCTCGGAGATCGCGCTCAGCAGTTTCGGCGCGTCGAATTTGCCGCCCACCAGTTTGTCCATCACCGACATCGCGACCTGCTTGAAGATCTCGTCCGCCACCTCGGGCTCGTAGAGCTGGTAGGCGCGGCTGAGCAGGAACGAGACGGCGTTCTCGCTGGTGATCCGGTGGCCGTCGACCGTGACCGGTCCGGTGGCGCGCATCACCCGGGCCAGGGCCAGCGGGTCGACCGAGATCACCCCGTCGATCCGGCCCGGGTCGATGTCGCGGTTCCAGAACGCCCGGATCGTCTTCGCGGCGGTCGGGAAGTCGGGGCGTCCGACGCTGGTGTTGAGATGGGTGACCAGATAGTCGTTGTAGAGGTCGAGCGCGCTCTTGTCGATGTCGGTCCTGACCGGCGTCCCGCTGCGATAGTCGG
>CALMIQ010000365.1 GCA_937863965.1 uncultured Micropruina sp. | reverse complement strand
CCCGGCCGGTTGTTCAGCACCATGCTCGCGGCGGCGGTCGACATCCCTGCCAGGTTCGCCACATCGGCCAGAGTGGCGCGCTTGGGCATCGTGCTCACTCCGTCCTCGCCCGGGGCCTGCGGTGGCCCGACCATAGCACCCGGGCTATCCGGGCCGGTCGCGAGGCGATCGTGCTGAAACCTTGTAGCAATTGTTTTAGGGCTTACACGTTGCTGATGCTGAATAGATTTAGCGCGGCCGACGGAGGCCGCCTCCCAGCGATCAGCTACAAGGAGAACCGATGTCATCTGTGAAGAAGGTCGCGGCGCTCGCCGTGTCCACCGCGGTCCTGCTCGGTGCGGCCGCCTGCTCGAAGGGCGGCAGTTCCGCCCCGGCGGCCGAGGGTGAGGCCGTCACCCTGGAGGCCTGGACCCGCGCCGCCGGGAACAAGGAGGAACTGGCCGGCTACAAGGCCATCATCGACGCCTTCAACGGCAGCCAGTCCAAGTACGAGGTCGAGTTGAAGGAGTTCCCCGGCGACTCCTGCAACAAGACGGTGGTGGCGGCCGCCGCGGCGAAGAAGCTGCCCTGCCTGCTCGACGTCGATCAGCCGAACGTCGCCAACTGGGCCTGGGCGGGCTACCTGGCCCCGCTCGAGGGGATGGACGACCGGCTGGCGCAGTTCATGCCCAACGCGGTGGCCAAGTGGAACGACAAGGCCTACGCCTACGGCTTCTTCGACGTCTCGCTGACCTGGGTGAGCCGCAAGTCGGTGCTGAAGAAGTACGACATGCGGGTTCCGACCGTCGATCAGCCGTGGACGCAGGACGAGTTCATGGCCGGCCTGAAGAAGATGAAGGCGTCCGGCGACTACAAGTTCCCGGCCGACATGGCCACCGGCTGGACGGGCGAGTGGTGGTCGTACGGCTTCGCCCCGCAGCTGCAGAGCTTCGGCGGCGACCAGATCAACCGCACCGACTACAAGTCGGCCGCCGGCGTCCTGAACGGTCCCCAGGCGGTCACCTGGGCGAAGTGGTTCGCCGGCATGGCGAGCGAGGGCTACATCGCCAAGAAGTCGGGTGCCGATCCGGTGCAGGACTTCCTCAACGGCAAGACCGCGCTGCTCTGGAACGGCTCCTGGGCCGCCCCGAACGCCCGCAAGAAGTTCGGCGACGACGTGGTCTTCGCCCCGCCGGTCGACTTCGGCACCGGCCCGAAGGTCAGCGGCGGGTCGTGGGTGTGGGGCCACTCCACGAACTGCTCCGACCCCGCGGGCGCGATGGAGTACCTGAAGTTCGCGGCCGACGACAAGTGGGTCGCCAAGCTGGCCGGCGACACCGGGAACATCCCGACCACCGAGGGCGCCGCGGCGCAGGTCGAGGGCTACGGCCCCGATGGCGAGAACCGGATCTTCCTCGACTTCCTGAAGAAGTTCCTGGTGATGCGCCCGGAGACCCCCGGCTACACCTTCATCTCCACCGAGTTCGGCAAGACCGCGCAGGACATCCTGAACGGCGCCGATCCGCAGAAGGCGCTCGACCAGGCGGTTCGCAACATCGACGCGAACCAGTCCCAGAACGACTTCTTCCAGTCGTGATCCACGTCCGGACGCCGGCCGCGCCCGCGTGCGCCGGCGTCCGGATCGACCCCGCCTCACTTGCCAACCCGACTAGCGAAGGAGCGTTGTCGTGACAGTCTCGACAGCAACCAGGCCGGCGGAACAGCAGCAGACGATCGTTCGTAAGGGGAACCCGACGACCCGGAAGACCGCCCCCGTGGCGCTTTCCATGCTGGCACCCGCAGGCATCCTGATGATCGTCTTCCTGATCATCCCCATCATCTTGACCCTGAGCCTGGCGTTCACCAACGCCCGGCTGATCTCGCCCGTCCCGGCCCGGTTCATCGGCCTGGACAACTTCACCCGGCTCTTCGAGTCGTCGACCTTCTGGTACTCCCTGCTGAACACGCTCATCTTCGCGGTGGTGATCGTCCCGCTGCAGTCGGGACTGGCGCTGATCCTGGCCCTGCTGGTGAACGCGAAGGTGCGCGGCACCAACTTCTTCCGCACCGTCTACTTCCTGCCGGTGGTCACCTCGATGGTCGTGGTGTCCATGCTGTTCATGTTCATGTACCAGCAGGACGGCCTGATCAACGCGCTGCTGGCGAAGGTCGGGATCACCGGCCCCGACTGGCTGGGCGACCCGAACACGGCCCTGATCGCGCTGATCGTGATGTCCGCCTGGCAGGGCATGGGCCTGCACATGGTGATCTGGCTGTCCGGCCTGCAGACGATTCCCGAGGAGCTCTACGAGGCGGCGCAGATCGACGGGACGACGCGCTGGCAGCAGTTCGTCAACGTCACCTGGCCGTGCCTGGAGCAGACCCGGACCTTCATCCTGATCACCATCACCATCGCCGCCTTCGCGGTCTTCACCCAGGTCAATGTGATGACCCAGGGTGGGCCGCTGGACGCCACCTCGACCGTGGTCTTCCTGGCGGTGCGCGCAGGCTTCGACCAGCAGCAGACCGGTTACGCCTCGGCGATCTCGCTGGTCTTCTTCGCGCTGGTGCTCGCGGTCTCGCTGGTTCAGCGCCATCTCACTCGAGACAAGGAGCCGCAGCGATGAGCAGCAACTCCACGGCGACCATGGAGTCGCAACGGCGCAGGACGACCTGGACGGTCACCGGGCTGCGCATCTTCCTGGCCTTGATCTTCGGGCTGCCGCTGGTCTTCATGATCGTGGCCAGCTTCAAGCCCGACATCCAGATCTTCGGCGACCTGGGGTCGATCAACGCGTTCCTGCCGGTCGGCGACCTGTCGCTGGACAACTACCTCGGCGTGTTCGACCGGGTGCCGTTCGGGCGCTTCCTGTTCAACTCGATCCTGATCTCGGTGGTGACCGTGGCGCTGGGCATCGTGGTCAACTCGATGGCCGCGTTCGCGCTGTCGCGGATGGTGTTCCCGGGGCAGAAGATCATCCTCGGCGTCATCCTGGCGACGTTGATCGTCCCCTTCGAGACGCTCGCGCTGCCGCTGCTGTGGTGGGTCAACCAGCTTCCGTACCTGAGTGCGGAAGGCGTCACGATCGGCTGGCTGGACACCTACGAGGTGCAGATCATCCCGTTCATCGCCAACGCCTTCTCGTTGTTCCTCTTCTACCAGTACTTCGACACGATTCCGAAGGCGCTGGACGAGGCGGCGACGGTCGACGGCGCCGGCTGGTTCCGGATCTACCGCTCGGTGATCATGCCGCTGTCGGGTCCCGCCATCGCGACGGTGGCGATCCTGACCTTCCTGCCGGCCTGGAACTCCTACCTGTGGCCGTTGATGGCGATCCAGGCCGAGGAGTTGCGGCCCGCGATGGTCGGTATCGACTACTTCAAGCAGCTGAACGTCGCGTGGGGGCAGATCATGGCCTTCGCGAGCATGGTCACGGTGCCCGTGCTGGCACTGTTCATCGCCTTCCAGCGAGCGTTCATCAGCTCGATCGCCTCGTCGGGTGTGAAGGGCTGAGATGCTGCGGCTTCCCGACTCGTGGGTCTGGGACTTCTGGATCGTCGACGACGGTGCCCAGTACCACGCCTTCTTCCTGTTCGCCTCACGCGCGCTGCACGACCCGGAGGCCCGGCACGACCGGGCCTCCATCGGTCACGCCGTCTCCGACGACCTGATCAACTGGACGCGGGTGGCGGACGCGCTGGTCCGCTCGGACGGCCCGGCCTGGGACGACCTGGCCACCTGGACGGGCAGCGTCGTCCGTGACGACGACGGCACCTGGTGCATGTTCTACACCGGTGCCGCGCTCACCCCGGCCGGCAACGTGCAGCGGATCGGCCTGGCCACCTCGCCCGACCTGATCACCTGGACGAAGCGGCCCGGTCCGCTCGCCGCGCCGGACCCGCGCTGGTACGAGTTGCTCGACGGCACCTGGACGGATGAGGCGTTCCGCGACCCC
Organism: uncultured Micropruina sp.; assembly: GCA_937863965.1. GTDB lineage: Bacteria > Actinomycetota > Actinomycetes > Propionibacteriales > Propionibacteriaceae > Micropruina. The sequence continues at coordinate 1,594 of CALMIQ010000365.1, read as the reverse complement.
TGGGTGTTCCGGGACCCGGACGGCAACGGTTGGCACATGCTGATCACGGCCCGCGCCAACCACGGCGAACTCCGCGAGCGGGGCGTGATCGGTCATGCGACGTCCGAGGATCTGCGCAGCTGGACGGTCCGGCCGCCGCTCACCGAACCGCGGCACGGATTCGCCCAGTTCGAGGTTCCCCAGTACGTCGAGGTGGACGGCCAGGGCGTCCTGATCGTGAACTGCGGCCGGCCCGAGCTCGCCGAGTGGCGACGGGCGCTGCATCCCGAGGGCGGCGCGATCTGGGCGGTGCCGGCGGACGGTCCGCTCGGACCGTACGACTTCGACCGGGCGCAGCCGTTGGCCGATCGCGAGCTGTACGTCGGCAAGGTGGTCGCCGTCCGCAGCACCGACCGCCACGTCCTGCTCGCCTTCCGCAACCTCGACGCCCACGGCCGGTTCGTCGGCGAGATCATCGACCCGCGTCCGGTCGGCCTGCGTGAGGGACGGCTGGTGTTGCTGGACGACCAACCGGCGGTCTCGGTGGCCTGACCGGCGAGGCGGACCCGACCGGTCAGTCCAGCCGGCGCACCGACTCGCGCACCCGCAGCGGCATGTGGACGAGCATGTGCTCGGGTTCGGCGTCCGACAGCAGCATCGCCATCGCCCGGCGTCCCATCTCCTCATACGGGATGGCCGCCGTGGTCAGGCCCGGACGCACGTAGCAGGCGATGATGTCGTCGTCGAACGAGGCGATGGAGAGGTCGTCGGGAACCCGCAGGCCGGCCTCGCTGAGGGCCTGGTAGACGCCGAAGGCGAGGCGGTCGTTCAGGCAGATCAGCCCCGTCGGCCGGGCGCCGCTGGCCAGCAGCTCGCGCGCGGCCTGGTAGCCGACCTCGGGCTCCCAGAGCAGGGTGGAGTAGGTCCAGCACGGTTCCACCCCGACCGAGCCGAGGGCGTCGAAGATCCCGGCGTACCGCTGCGTCAGGGTGACCGACACCCGCGGATCGCGGGCCGCCTCGACGTCCAGGCCGATGATCGCGATGTCGCGATGGCCGGCGTCCACCAGGGTGTGGGCGACGGCCCGGCCGGCCTCGAACTCCGCCGGCAACACGCTGGGGTACCCCAACGGGCTGGTCGAGTTGATCAGCACCACCGGAAGCCCGGCCGGCACCTTGGGGACGTCGATCTGCTTGGCGCCCATCATGCCGAACAGGACGGCGTCCGGCTGCCGGTCGAGCATCGCGCGCAGGGTTTCCTTGACCCGCCGCGGGTTGCTGCCGGTCTCGGCGATCAGCACCGTGTGCCGGTGCTGTTCGGCGACGTCCAGCAGGCCCCGGATCATCGCCGAGGCGTAGCGCGTGATGGTCACGTCATCGGAGAGGAACGCCACCGTCTGGGTCTTGCCCATCCGCAGACTGCGCGCCGCCGGGTGGGGCCGGTAGTCCAGCCGGTCGGCGGCGGCCCGGATGCGCTCGGCGGCCTGGGCGGACAGCCGGTTGCCCGGGCGGTTGTTCAGCACCAGGCTGGCCGCGGTCGGGGACACGCCGGCCAGCGCGGCCACGTCGGCCAGGGTCGCACGCTTCGACTTCACGATGGTGCAGCCTCCCTTCTC
>CALMIQ010000364.1 GCA_937863965.1 uncultured Micropruina sp. | reverse complement strand
CCGCTGGTGCCCGCCATCCTGGCGCTGTACCTGTTGCGGCTCACCGGCGACCGGCAGCGGATCGGCTTCGACCTGCGGCGGCCCTGGCAGGACCTCGGCTGGGGCTTCGCGATCGCGGCCGGCATCGGCATTCCCGGGCTGGGCCTGTACTTCGCGGCGCGGGCGGCCGGGCTGAACACGAACGTGCAGCCGGCGAACCTGGCCGAGAACTGGTGGACGATCCCGGTGCTGATCGGCCTGGCGATCATGAACGGCGTGCTGGAAGAGGTGGTGATCATCGGCTTCTGGTTCACCCGGATGCGGCAGGCCGGCTGGTCGGTGGCCGCCGTGCTGATCTCCAGCGCCGTGATCCGCGGCGCCTACCACCTGTATCAGGGGTTCGGGGGCTTCGTCGGCAACCTGGCGATGGGCCTGATCTTCGGCTGGATCTATCTGCGCACCAAACGGGTCGGGCCGCTGGTGGCCGCGCACGTCGTCCTCGACGTCTGCGCCTTCGTCGGCTACGCCCTGCTGGCACCCCACGTCGACTGGTTCTGAACCGGCCGGGGCGGCCCGATAGGGTGAAGCCCATGCATGTGGGAGTTTTCGGTGCCACCGGCACCGTCGGCAATGTGATGCGGTCGCTGCTGGTCGAGCGCGACTTCCCGGTCGGCTCGATCCGGTTCTTCTCCTCGGCCCGCTCGGCCGGCCGGCAGCTCGACTTCAAGGGCACCCCGATCACCGTCGAGGACACCGCCACAGCCGACTTCACCGGCCTGGACATCGCGCTGATGTCGGCCGGGGCCACCATGTCCCGCGAGTACGCACCGAAGGTCGCCGCCGCCGGCGCGCTGGTGGTCGACAACTCCTCGGCGTGGCGCAAGGACCCCGACGTCCCGCTGGTGGTCAGCGAGGTCAACCCCGAGGACGCGGTCGATCCGCCCAAGGGCATCATCGCCAACCCCAACTGCACCACGATGGCGGCGATGCCGGTGCTCAAGCCGCTGCACGACGCCGCCGGCCTGCAGCGGCTCGTGGTGGCGACCTATCAGGCGGTCTCCGGCTCGGGCGTGAAGGGCATCAGTGCCCTGCTCGGGCAGAGCCAGGACGTCCGCGACCCGTCCGCCTTCGCGCTGGACGGACGCCTCGACGAGGTCGCCGACACGACGCCCTACCTGGCCCCCATCGCGTTCAACGTGATCCCGGTCGCCGGCTCGATCGTGGACGACGGCACCGGCGAGACCGACGAGGAGCAGAAGCTCCGCAACGAGTCCCGCAAGATCCTGCACATCCCCGATCTGGCGGTCGCGGGCACCTGCGTGCGCGTCCCGGTCTTCTCCGGGCATTCGCTGGTGGTGCACGCCGAGTTCGCCGAGGAGCTGAGCCCGCATCGCGCCCGCGGCATCCTGGCCACGGCGCCCGGGGTGGCGCTGGTCGACGTCCCGACGCCGCGGTTGGCGGCCGGCAAGGACCCGTCCTTCGTGGGCCGGATCCGCACCGACCAGTCGGTGCCCGGCGGACGCGGCATCGTGCTGTTCGTCAGCAACGACAACCTGCGCAAGGGCGCGGCGCTCAACGCCGTCCAGGTCGCCGAGTTGCTGGTGGCCGGCCGATGACGCAACTAGCGGTGATCGGTGCCGGTGTGATGGGCGAGGCGCTGGTCAGCGGCCTGCTGCGGGCCGGCTGGACCAGCGACGACATCGTGGTGGCCGACCGCCGTGAGGCCCGCCGGGCCGAGATGACTCAGGCGCACGGCATCCGGGCCACCGCGGGCAACGCGGAGGCCGCGGCCGAGGCCGACACGGTCATCCTGGTGGTCAAGCCGCAGGACGTGGGCGCCGTGCTGCCCGAGATCGCCCCGGTGCTGCGGCCCCACACTCTGCTGGTCTCGCTGTGCGCCGGCGTCACCACCGCGAAGCTGGAGGGTCACCTGCCCGCGGGAACGGCCGTCGTCCGGGTGATGCCGAACACCCCGGCCCTGGTGTCGGAGGGCATGGCCGCGGTGTCGGCCGGCTCCAGCGCCTCGGCGGAGGACGTCGAGCACGCCATGGAGCTGATGTCCTCGCTCGGTAAGGCGATCACCGTGCCGGAGGCCTACCAGGACGCCGTCACCGCGATCTCGGGATCGGGTCCGGCGTACCTGTTCTTCGTGGTCGAGGCGATGATCGACGCCGGCGTCCTGCTCGGCCTGCCCCGCGACATCTCCAGCATCCTGGTCAACCAGACCGTGTACGGCTCGGCGAAGTTGCTGGTGGAATCCGGTCAGCACCCGACCGTGCTGCGCGAGCAGGTCACCTCACCCGGCGGCACCACCGCGGCCGCCCTGCGGCAGCTGGAGGACCACAAGGTGAAGGCGGCGTTCCTGACCGCCATCGAGGCCGCCCGCGACCGCAGCCGCGAACTCGCCGGCCCCGCGTAGGCCCACGGATTCGGTCACCCGGCGCATTCCGTCATCCCGGCGGACGCCGGGATCTCCGTGGGCGTAGGCTGGCGAATCTACGTCAAATTCGCAGGGCGTTGCGCCTTGTTCGCCTCAGCAGCCCCCGAATCAGACGTAATCTCGCGCGTCCCAGGCGCGTCTGGCCGAAGCGAACTCGCCGGGCCCGCGTGGGCGGGACCGGCGAGTTCGTTGGTCGAGCGGGTTCAGGCCGCCTTGACCTTGCCGGTCTTCTTGGAGGTCTTGGTCAGGGTGGTGTAGCCGGTCTTCTTGCCGGTCACCTTGATGGTGATCTTCTTGCCCTTGTCGGCCTTGACCAGCGTGTAGGTCAGGCTCTTGGCGTTCTTGATCTTCTTGCCGTTGCGGTACCACTGGTAGCTCAGGGTGACCGGCGCAGGCGCCCAGGTGCCGGGGGTGGCGGTCAGGATCTGCCCGACGGTGGCGGTGCCGGTGATGGTCGGGGTGACCCCGGCCAGCGTGCCGGCCTTCACCTTCTTGGTCGCCTTCGAGGTCTTGCTGGCGGACAGGTAACCGGTCTTGGAACCCCTGACGGTCACGGTGATCGTCTTGCCCTTGGTCGACTTGCCGTTGGCCGATGCGGGGACGGTGAACGTCGACGCGGTGGCACCGGAGACAGCCTTTCCGCCGACCTTCCACTGGTAGCTCAGATCGACCGGCGCGGGCTTCCAGGTGCCCGGGTTGGCCGTGAGAACGTTGCCCACCTTGGCGGTGCCGGTGATCTTGGGCGTCGCAGTGGTCAGGTTGACGGTCTCGTACCGGACGGCGTTGTAGAGCTCGCGGACCTGGTTGCCGTAGTACGGGCTGAACATGTAGAGCGGCGCCTCGCGGTAGATGAAGTCGTTGTGCCCGTTGACGTAGCCCCACTTGCCGTTGAAGCTCCGGAACCATGGCCCGCCGGACGACCCGCCGGTCATGCCCGAGTACATGTAGATGGTGCCGTCGCCGTAGTCGGTCGTGGTGTCGTTGGCCCGATAGAGGTACTGGCCGTTGAACGGCGACGCCTGCGGGTAACCGAACGCGGCCGCCTTGTACTTGGCGCCCTGGTTCCACTTGATTCCCTGGGCGCCGAGGTAGTTGGCGATCGAGGCGTTCACGTTGGGGTTCAGGTCCATCGTCATGGCACCGACGTCATAGGCCCAGGCCTCGTTGTCGTAGAACCAGGCACTCGTGGTGGTCAACTCCCGGGCATACCAGACGCCCCACGGCGCGGATCCGTTCTTGTAGGCGGGCACGAACGCGACGTTGTACGACCACTGCTGATCGCCGGTCAGGCAATGGCCGGCCGTCCATACCAGGCTCTTGCCCTCACTGTTGACGATGGACGCCGAGCAGACGTAGTTGTCGCCGGCATGGCTGAAGAAGACCTTGCCGTTGGTGCGGGCCGCCGGATGGTTGGACGACAGACCCGGCTGGCTTACCTGAGCCTCGATTCCCGAGCTCGCGGCCGCCCTGGTCGCGGGTACCTTGGCGACCTTCGCCGGTGCGACGCTGCCGGCCGCGCCCGTGGCGACGGTCCCTGCACTCCGAGCGGCCTTCTCCGCCTGGCTCTTGGTCAGGGTGCGCTCGACAGGCCTGGCCGCTCGCATCCGCTCCGGCGTCCAATAGGTCTCGAGCGCTTTCGCTTCGGCTTGGGCGCCGCTGCCCTTCATCAGCTTCCTGACCCCGGCGCTCAGCTCGGTCTTGTGGCTGACGATGCCCGCGGCGGGCGGCTTGGCGGGCAGTTCGGCGTGGGCCGTGGCCGGGGTGCCGAGCAGGC
>CALMIQ010000363.1 GCA_937863965.1 uncultured Micropruina sp. | reverse complement strand
GCTGTCCGGCCCGATGGGCACCGAGTACCCCTGCACGCTGGACCTGCGGAGGTACTCCCCGGGCAACCGGAGCTGAGCCCGCCCTCGTCGTCATCCCGGGCCGCCTCTCGTCATCCCCGGCCGCCTCCCGTCATCCCGGCCTCCTCTCGTCATCCCGGCGAACGCCGGGATCTCACGTCCGGAAGGTCGGCGACGAGATCCCGGGGCAAGCCCGGGATGACGAGGGCCGGCCGGCTCGACACGGTCGCCAACAACGTCGCGATCACCGAAGCCCGCAAGGAGAAGTTCGACTTCACCACGCCCTCGGCGCCCAGGTGGTCACCCACGCCGACAACACCGCCATCAAGACCCTCGAGGACCTGGCCGGCAAGACCGTCTCGGGTGTCCTGGGTTCGGACAACCTGCGCCGCATCGAGGACTGGGGCAAGGAGCACAACGTGGCCCTGACGACCCGTCCGTACGAGACCCGCGACGCCGCCATGCAGGACCTGATCGCCAAGCGGGTGGATGCCTACATCAACTCCGACGGCATCCTGTACGCCGAGGAGAAGCGGCACGGTTCGAAGCTGTTCAACTTCATCGGCGACCCGGTCGGCTTCGACGAGATCGCGCTGCCCTTCACCCGGACCACCACCACCGGCGACCTGCGCGAGAAGCTCTCCGGCGTGTTCGACGCGATGCGCGCCGACGGCCGGCTGAAGGCCCTCTCCGAGAAGTACTACGGCGCCGATGTGACCGCCGACATCGACCTGAACGTCGACCGCGGCAACGTGGTCGCCGTGATCGGCCCGTCCGGTTCCGGCAGGTCGACCATGCTGCGCTGCCTGAACCTGCTGGAATCGCCCGACTCCGGCACCCTGCGGATCCACGACACCGTGGTGAAGGCACCCGGCTACACCCGCGCGGACGCCCGCGACCTGCGCCGGCACACCGGCATGGTCTTCCAGAGCCACAACCTGTTCAAGAACCGGACGGCGCTGCAGAACGTCACCGACCCGCAGACCTTCGGGCCGAAGAAGGTCGCCAAGGACGTCGCCGAGGAGAAGGCCCGCGCGCTGCTCACCTCGGTGGGCATCACCGGCCGCACCGTCGGCCAGTACCCGGTCACGCTGTCCGGCGGGCAGCAGCAGCGGGTATCGATCGCCCGCGCGCTGGCCGTCGAGCCCGACGTGCTGCTCTTCGACGAGCCGACCAGCGCCCTCGACCCCGAGCTGGTCGGCGAGGTGCTCCAGGTGATGCGCGCCCTGGCCGACGCCGAGACAACGATGGTGGTGGTCACCCATGAGATGTCCTTCGCCCGCGACGTCGCCAACCGGGTGGTCTTCATGGACGGCGGCTACGTGGTCGAGGAGGGCACCCCCGAACAGGTGCTGCTCAACCCGCAGCAGGAACGCACCCGGCAGTTCCTCTCCGACGCCCGCGACCATCCGGCGCCCCGCAAGCACCTCGACGAGGGGCCGGACGACGGCATCCACGTCGAGCTGCCGATGGCCTAGTAGTCGAATGGGTCGATGACCGCGACTCCGGCCGCCTCGAACGGCGCTCGATCGCGGGTGGCGATGGCAAAGCCGTGAGCAGCAACGATCCCGGCGATATAGGCGTCCGTGGCGCCGAGGGTCAGGCCCTGGTCGCGAGCCCGGGCGCGCAGCGTCGCGTAGGCCACGCTGGCGGGCTCGTCGAAGGCGAGGATGCGGCCGGTGAACGCACCGATCACCTCGTCCTCGATCCGCGCGCCCAGCCGATCGCGCCGGCGTCCGGCGGGCAGCGACGCGACGCCGAAGCGCAACTCGGCGAGGGTGATGGTGGTCAGGTAGAGGGTCTCGATCCCCTGCCGGTCGAGCCAGTCGACCGCCGCCGAGTGCGGCCGGGAACGCAGCGGCTCGGACACGACGTTCGTGTCGAGGACGATCACGACAAGTCGATCGGCTCGCTCGGGGCACGGTCGCGCGGGATGTCGAACTCGACACCGCCGGCCTCCTGCCCGATCTCGGCCAGCAGGGAGCCAAGCCTCACCCGGCCTACCGGGGCGGTCGCGGACTCCAGGATGGCCCGTACCTCGGCCTCGGTGCTGCGGTGATGGGCCGCGGCGCGCGCCTTCAGCGCCCGGTGCGTTTCATCGGAGAGCCCGCGCACGGTGATCGCGGCCATGCCGCCTCCTTCCCAGTGATATCATCTTGCCCCTCATGATAGCGCGTTACCGCCGACGCCCACGGCCCGAATCTGGTGGAATCGTTCGATGACCGGCAATGCCTCGCTGACCAGGGACTTCGTCGCTGCCGCCCTCGCCGCGCCGGTCCCGCCGGACGTCGTGACCGCCTCCCTCAGCCCCCTGGAGGACCTGCTGGTCTCCAGCCTGATGGCCGCCGGCGCCGGGCCCGTCCGGCGGTTGCTGGGCTGGTGCGTCGCCGAGGGCGGCGCCGGCGGCTGGCTGCTCGGGCATCCCGGCGCGGAGCTCTCCCGTTCCCGGGCCGCCCTGGCCGGCGGCTTCCAGGCGCACCTGCTCGACGTGGACGACGTCAGCGACCCGGTGCGCGGGCACCCGTCGGCGGTGATCCTGCCGGCGCTGTTCGCGCTCGCCCCGGCGGAGGCGTCCGGGGACGAGGTGCTGGCCGCCTATGTGGTGGGCCTGGAGGCGATGGCCCGGCTGGCCCGCGCGCTGCCCGCCGACCACTACGGACGCGGCTGGCACCAGACCGGGACCGTCGGCGCGCTGGCCGCCACCCTGGCCGGCGCCCGGCTGACCGGCGCCGGCGTGGAGGCCGCCGTGGCGGCGCTGGCGATCGCGGCGCAGAGCTCGGCCGCCCTGCGGGTGCAGTTCGGAACCGAGACCAAACCGCTGGCGGTCGGCCTGGCCGCCCAATCGGCGGTGGACGCGCTGGCCTGGGCCGGCCTGGGCATCACCGCCGCCGGCGACGTGCTGGGCGGCCGGGCCGGATTCCTGGCCGTGCACGGGGCCGAGGCCGGCCGGGCCCGCCCGATCCTGCTGGACGACTTCGGAAGTCGCTGGTCGCTGGTCGCCGACGGACTCTGGGTGAAGACCGGGCCGTTCTGCTCGGCCGGCATCGCGCCGGTGCAGGCCGCCCAGCGACTGGCGCCGGCCCTCGCCGGGCGGTCCGCGGACGCCGTCGCCCGCGTGCTGCTGCGGGTCCGGCCGGGTGCCGACCAGGCGCTGATCCACCGGCTGCCGGCAACCGGCGAGCAGGGCCGGTTCAGCGCCGAGTACCTGGTCGCCCTGGGCCTGCTCGGGCGCCGCCTCGACCTGGCCACGCTCGGCCCCGGTCCGGCCGATCCGGACGCCGTCGCGCTGGCCGCGCGGGTCGTCCGGGAGCACCTGCCGGCACAGCGGCCGCCGTCCGCCGCCCCCGGCGTCCGCGACCGGTGGACCGAGGTGGTCGTGGAGTGGCGCGACGGTGGCGCCGACCGGGCCGTCGTCGAGATCCCCGAGGGGGCGCCACGGCGTCCGCTGGGAGAGGCCAGCCGGGCCGCCAAGCGGACGGCCGCGGCCGGTGCCCGCGCCGGCGAGCTGCGGGACATCGTGGCCGAGACCCCCGACCTCCCCTGGACGCGGACCGTCGCCCGGCTGCGTGGCTTCACACCCTAGGGTGGGCACCATGTCCGCAGCCGTTTCGATCGAGTCCGGGGTGCTCGACGGCTATCGCGCCCGGCTGGCCGGGCCTGAGGCCGTCGACGAGCTGGTCACCGCCGATGGGCTGCGCGCCGACCAGGCGTCGCTGGCCGCGACCGTGGACGCCCTCGGGCTGGCCGGCCTGCAGGCGGCGCGCGCCGAGGCCCGGCAGTTCGCCGACGACGAGGGCATCACCTACGGCACCACCGCCTCCGGAGGCGTCGGACGGTCCTGGGCGATCGACCCGATCCCGGTGGTGATCGGCGCCTCCGAGTGGACGGCGCTGGAGACCGGACTGCGCCAGCGCGCGGTGCTGCTCGACCTGGTGCTGACCGACCTGTACGGCGACCGGCGGCTGATCCGGGAGCGCCTGCTGCCCCCCGAGGTCGTGCTGGCGCACGACGGCTTCGTCCGGCAGACCGACCGGATCGGCGTCCCCGGACGCCGCCAGCTGGTGATCGCCGCCACCGATCTCGGCCGGGCCGCCGACGGCGGCTGGCGGGTGATCTCCGATCGCACCCAGGCGCCGTCCGGGCCGGGCTACGCGATGGCGACCCGGCGGATCATCTCGCGGGTGATGGCCGGCCTGCACCGGGTCACCTCGCTGGCCCGGCTGCGCGGCTTCTTCCAGGCCATGACCGGTGCCCTGCAGGACGCCTCGCCCGCGCCCACCGAGCCCCCGCGGGTCGTCCTGCTCAGCCCCGGCCCCGGCAGCGAGACCGCCTTCGAGCAGGCCTACCTCGCCACCCTGCTCGGCTTCCCCCTGGTCGAGGCGGACGACCTGGTGATGCACGAGGGCATGGTGTGGCTGCGCAGCGGCAGCAGGCTGGAGCAGGTGGACGTGCTGCTGCGCCGGGTGGACGCCTGGTACGCCGACCCGCTCGAGCTGCGCGGCGACTCCCAGCTCGGCGTGCCGGGACTGGTCGAGGCGACCCGGCGCGGCAAGGTCGCGGTGGTCAACCCGATCGGAGCGGGCGTCCTGGAGAACCCCGGCCTGCTGCCCTTCCTGGGCGCCGCGTCCCGGCTGCTGCTCGGCGAGGAGCCCCTGCTGGGCGCGCCGCAGACCTGGTGGTGCGGCGAACCGGCGGCGCGCGGTCACGTGCTGGCCAACCTCGACCGCCTGGCGATCAAGCCGATCTCGCGCTCGCACGGGCCCGTCCGGTACGGCTGGCTGCTGACCGCCGGCGAACTCGACGACCTGAGGGCCCGCATCGCCACCGAGCCGTGGGCGTGGTGCGGTCAGGAGCCGCTGTCGCTGTCCACCGCACCGGTGGTCACCCGGTCCGGCCTGGAGCCCCGGCGGTTCGTGCTGCGCACCTTCGGCGTGGCCCACGCCGACGACTACGTGTTCCTGCCCGGCGGCCTCGGCCGGGTCGCCTCGCGCTCCGACGAGCACACGGTGTCGAACTACACCGGGGCGCTGGCCAAGGACGTCTGGGTGATCTCCACCGATGCCGAGACCGTCGGCGTCGGCGTCGGCGAGCGCCGGCTCAGCGTGCCGCCGATCCCGCGGGCCACCGGCCTGTCCCCGCGGGTCGCCGACAACCTGTACTGGATGGGCCGCTACGCCGAACGCGCCGAGGGCACCGCCCGGCTGCTGAAGGTCGCCGACGACTTCGCCGAGGACCACAGCAGCCGCCCGGGCACCGCGGGCGCCGAGGCGATGCGCGTGCTGCTGCAGACCGTCGGCAACCTGACCGTGAGCGGCCTGCCCGACCGCGACGAGACCCCGGTCGGATACCTGCGTGGACGCGTCCTGGACGCCGACCGGCGCGGCACCGTGCTGTGGTGTGCGCAGCGGCTGGTCGAGGCGGCGCACCACGTGCGGGACCTGCTCAGCGTCGACACCTGGTCGGTGCTCGGCCGACTGCAGCACACCCTGGCCCAGATCCCCGATGCGGACGACCAGCTGCAACCGCTGCTCGCAGACGTGCTGGAATCGCTGCTCGCCCTCGCCGGGATCATGGCGCACAGCATGGTGCGCGACGAATCCTGGGCCTTCCTGGACTCCGGTGGCCGGATGGAGCGCGCCCAGCTCACCGTCTCCCTGCTGCGCAACACGCTGTGCACGCCGCACGGCAGCGGCATCGACGCCCTGGTGGTGGAAGGCGTGCTGCGGGCCGGCGAGTCGATCATCACCCACCGGCGCCGGGCCGCGGCCGGCACCGGGCCGTCCGATCCGCTGGAGTCGGCGATCGACCTGCTGCTGCTCGACCGGATCAACCCGCGCTCGGTGCTCAACCAGGTCGAGTCCCTGGCCGTCGACCTCAAGCTGCTCGGCGACGAGGCCGCCTCGGCGCGGGCGCTCGGGGTGGTGGCCCGGCTGGACGCGGTCGACCTGGCCGTCCTGCCGGGCGATCCGGACGCCCTGGCGGCCCTGCTGGACGCCGTCCAGGACGAACTGCGGGCGCTGTCCGAAGAGCTGACCGGACGCCACTTCGTCCGGCAGGCGCCGCGGCACACGCTGCGCACCGACTGGTCGACCCCCTGGCAGGTGACCTGATGACCGCCGAGGGGCTCCGGACGCCGCCCGACCACTACGCGCCGCGCCGCTACCGCGTCCGGCACGCGACCATCTACACCTACGACGACGACGTCGAGGCCTGTTACGAGCGGGGCTTCCTGCGTCCGCTGGAGACCTGGTCGCAGCGGGTGGTCGACCACGAGCTGAACCTGGTCCCCGAGCCGGACGTGTTCAGCGAACACGTCGATCACTTCGGCAATCACAGCGCCTACCTGGAGATCCGCTCGCCGCACCGGCAACTGGTGGTGGGCAAGACGTCCGTGGTCGACGTGGCCTGGCCGCGTCCCGATCTGGCGGCGCTGAACACCACCACGGTGGCCGAGGCGGCGGCGACGGTGGCCCGGGAGGCCGATCCGCTGGAGCGCGCGGAGTACCTGCTGCCGTCCGACCTGGTCGAGCTCGGCCCCGAGGTCAGCGCGTACGCGCTGCGGATCCTGGCCCCGGAGCGTCCGCTCGGCGAGGCGCTGCAGGCGCTCTACGGCACGATCTACCGCGACTTCGAGTACAAGCTGGGCGCGACCTCGGTGCGCACCACCCTGCCCGAGCTGCTGAAGCTGCGCCGTGGGGTGTGCCAGGACTTCGCCCACCTGGCCGTCGGCTGCCTGCGCTCGGTGGGCCTGCCCGCCCGCTACGTGTCGGGCTACGTCGAGACCTCGCCGCCGCCGGGCCAGCCGAAGCTGGAGGGCTCCGACGCCTCGCACGCCTGGACGTCGGTGCTGGTGCCGGGCGGGGAGTGGATCGACCTGGACCCGACCAACGACCACTTCGCCGACTCCCGCTACATCGTGACCGCCTGGGGCCGCGACTTCCGCGACGTCTCCCCGCTGAAGGGCGTGGTGTTCACCGAGGCGAAGAAGTCGACGCTCGAGGTGAAGGTCGACGTCTTCCGGGTGAACTCCGACGGCACGCTGAGCTAGTCTCCCACGCTAATTCATCGCAGGGTGAATACGGATTAGCACACTTGACGCACCACTCAAACGATTGATTGCCCGATTTGCCAGACTGAGCACGCCGTCGTGGAGGCGGAGTGCCTCCAGCGCACGACGATGCGAGTCCATGGCCCTATCCAGCCACGATTCGAGGTCCTCGCCGGGCGCGAAAGGGCAATCTGTGGACAACTTCCGCCCTCGAGGAATCGTCGTCGTCGCCCGCGGTCGGATGTCACCCCATGGACAGCCGCGATAGCGTGCCGCCATGGCGAAGCCGCAGACACCGGCGATCGAGATCGAGGTGGGTGACCGCGTCGTGAAGGTGACCAACCCCGACCGGGTCTACTTCCCCGAGACGGGCTGGACCAAGCACGACCTGGTCGACTACTACCTGTCGGTCGGTGACGGCATCGTCCGGGCGCTGCGCGAGCGGCCCTGCATGCTGCACCGCTTCCCGGACGGCCTGGCCGGCCCCAAGGTGCACCAGAAGCGGCTGCCGGGCGGCGCCCCCGACTGGGTGCAGACCGTCGAGCTGTGGTTCCCGCGCTTCGGCCGCACCGCCGACGAGTTGTGTGTCACCGAGTTGGCCCAGGTGATCTGGGCGGTGCAGATGTCCACCGTCGAGTTCCACCCGTGGAACAGCCGCCGCGGCCACGTCGAACGGCCGGACGAGTGGCGCATCGACCTCGACCCGATGCCGGACGCCGACTTCGCGGCCGTCCGCCGGGTGGCGCACGTGGCCCGCGAGGTGCTGGACGAGCTGGCCATCACCGGCTACCCGAAGACCTCGGGCGGCAAGGGGTTTCACGTCTACGTGCGGATCGAACCGGAGTGGGGCTTCCAAGAGGTGCGCCGGGCCGCACTGGCCTTCGCCCGCGAGGTGGAGCGGCGCTGCGACGATGTCACCACGGTGTGGTGGCGCAAGGACCGCGACCCGCGGAAGATCTTCGTCGACTACAACCAGAACGCCCGCGACCACACCATCGCCTGCGCGTACTCGGTGCGCGGCACCCCGACCGGCACGGTGTCGACCCCGGTGTTCTGGGACGAGCTGGACGACCTCGATCCGCGCGACTTCACCCTGGCGTCCGTGCCGGCCCGGTTCGCCGACCTGGGCGACCTGCACGCGTCCATCGACGACGTGTCGTTCCGGATCGATCAGCTCCTGGAGTGGGCCGACCGGGACGGAATCGAGCCGGCCAAGAACTGAGTCGGGCAGCAGGACTACGGCCCGGCCGGACGCCCACGCAGGTCGAACCCGCCGAACAGCATCGCGTGCTCGATGCCGAGCGCCTTGCCGCCGCCCTCGAGCATGGCCGGGATGAACTCCGCGGGCTTCGGGTGGCCGGGGATCGCGGCGAGGTACTCCTCGTGCGCCTCCAGCGACCGCACCGCCCGGCCCACCGACTCCGCCGAGACGGCGACGCCGTGGGACGGCTTCGGGTGCCCGGCGACCAGCAGCCAGCGGGTGCCCCACTTGGGCAGACCCTCGTCGGCGGCGAGCTCGGGATGCACCCAGGTGTTGTCGGCGTCCCGCACCGCGTCGAGCACGCAGACCCCCGCGACCCGGTGGTCGGCCATGTTCAGCCCCCAGGGCGCCTCCAGGTCCCAGGCGCTGGTGACCACGGCGTCCGGCTTGAACTGCCTGATCCGGCGGGCGATGTCGCGCCGGATGTCGAGCGAGTAGACCAGCATGCCGTCGGGGTGATCGAGCATCACCAGTTCGGCGACGCCGACCTCGGCGCAGGCCCGTTCCTGCTCGCCACGCCTGATCCGGGCGCACTCGTCCGGCGGGATCTGCATGCCGGCCTCGCCCTTGGTCAGCAGCAGGTACGACACCTCGATGCCCCGGTCGGTCCATTCGGCGACGGCCGCGGACGTGCCGTACTCCAGGTCGTCCGGGTGCGCCACCACGCACAGCACCCGCCGGAACTCCTCGTCGGGCAGCCGCTCGATGCTCGCTGATTCAGCCATGGCGACAACCTATGACCCCGGGGGCGCCGCGTCGAGGCCGACCTCAGAGCGCGCCGAGCGCCCGCGCCACGGTGATGCCGGACGCCGCCGCCCACGCCTGCGGACGGCAGGACGCCGGGTAGGGCACCGGGGGGAACACCTCCTCGGCGCTCTGACCGCCGAAGAGCTCCGGCAGCCGGTAGTCGAAGCCCTCGGCGGCCCGCAGCAGGCCCTCGGCCAGGGCGGCGGCCTCGGCCCCGAAGCCGGAGGCGAGCATGCCGTCGATGATCATCGCGGTGTCATGGGTCCACACCGAACCGACGTGGTAGCGGGTCGGCCAGTACGCCGCATTGGTCGTCGCCATGGTGCGAATGCCGTAGCCGGAGAACATCTCGGGGCTCATCAGCCGCTGCACCACGACGGCTTCCTCGGCGGCGTTCAGCAGGCCGGTGCCGAGCAGGTGACCCATATTGGACGCCACTCCGGTGACCGGACGCTTGTATCGGTCGAGGGCGATCGCCGGGTAGGGACCGCGCGCGTCGCGCACCCAGAACCGCTCCCGGAAGCGCTCCGCCAGATTCCGCGCCCAGGAACGCCAGCGCTGCGCCTCCCCCGGATCGCCGCCGAAGCGCTCCAGCAGGTCGGCGCCCGCCAGCGCCGCGCCATGGGCGTAGCCCTGCACCTCGGCCAGGGCGATCGGCCCCTCGGCCACCGTCCCGTCGGCGAACCGCACCGAGTCGCCGGAGTCCTTCCAGCCCTGATTCGCCAGCCCGTGCCCCGAGTCGTCGAAGTACTCGGCGAAGCCGTCGCCGTCGGGGTCCGACGAGTCACGCAGCCAGCTCAGCGCGCCGAGCAGCGGTTCGTACAGGCCGGACCGGTGGAGGTCGATGCCGGCCCGGACGATGTCGCCGAGCAGCAGGATCCACAGCGGCGTGGCGTCGACCGTTCCGTAGTACTCCGGCGGCAGCACCGTGCCCTGCTGCAGGTCGAGCACGTCTGCTCGCACCTCGTGCAGGATCTTGCCGGGTTGCTCGGCGCGGTCGACGTCGACGACCCGGCCCTGCCGGGCGGCCAGGGTGCGCAGCGTCCCGAGCGCCATCGAGGTGTCCACCGGAAGGAACAGCCGCGCCGAGATCAGCGCATCGCGTCCGAACAGGGTCAGGAACCACGGCGCGCCGGCGGCGAAGAAGGTGCGCGAGGCGTCCCCGGGCTCCTGCAGGCGCAGCGCGTTCAGATCCGCGACCGAACGGCGCACCAGCCGGGTCAGCGACGACGAGGCGGCCGGCATCGCCGGCGCGGGCACCGGTTCGGCGGTGCTGCCGGTGAACGGCAGCCGGGCGTCGCTCATCGCCAACTGCCATTCGGCCGTCGCAGAACCGTAGGCCGGCAGCACCAGATCCCAGCGCAACTCGACGGCTTCCCCGACGGTGACCCGGGCACCGGGTGCCCGTACCTGGATCCGCGACCCGGCGTCCCAGCCCCAGCCGTCGGCGCCGGCGACGACCGGGGCGCCGTCCAGGCCCGCCTTGATCAGGGTCATCGGTGTGGCGTCCGGCAGCAACGAGACGACGAACGTCACCTCGATCGGCTCGGCCAGGGACGCGGCGACGGTGATCCGTTCGCACACCCCCGACGGTGTCGCGGTGCGCCGCCGGGTCACCGCTCCCAGCGGGTCGGCCGTGCCGTCCTGCAGCCGCGCGATCAGGTGGAACGTGGTGGCTCCGTCGGTGCCGGTCGACGTCGAGCCATGGGCCAACTCGATCTGCCGGTCCGGGCCGAGGAGACGTAGCCGCAGCCCCCGCAGGACGCGCCGGTCCCCGCAGTAGGCGCCCTCGGCTCCGGTGCCGTCGAAGTCGCCGTCCGCTGCCGACCACACCTGGACGGGGGCCGCCAGGGTCACCGTCAGATCGTGCACGAACGGCTGGTGAAGGGTCATCTGCCCACTCTTCCGGTTGCTCGCCGATGGTCGCCGGGCCCTTGACATCGAGCCGGGACCAACTCAAGATAGCAGTATCATTTGATCGTTCAAATCCTTCCGAACGGTACAATTTGAACGATCAACCTCGCGAGGAGGCGGCATGGCGGGCACGGTGTCCAAACCGACCCTGGTGAGCCTGGCACGGCAGCTGGGGGTATCCCGGCAGACCGTCAGCAATGCCCTGAACACACCCGAGGTGGTCAAGCCGGAGACCCGGGAACGGGTGCTGGCCGCCGTCCGCGAATCCGGCTACCGGCCCTCAGCCATGGGTCGCGCCCTGCGCACCCGCCGCTCGATGAACCTGGCCTACCGGCTCTACCCGGCCACCGACGGGGTCAACGGGGCGGTGATGGACCGTTTCCTGCACAACCTGGTCGCCCAGGCCCAACTGCGCGGCTATCGGGTCACCCTGTTCGACAGCGCCTCCTACGACCAGGAGGTGGAGGACCTGGTGGAGCAGCACCGGGCCGGGCTCATCGACGCCTGCGTACTGACCGACAGCCATGTCGGAGACCCCCGGCCCCGGCGGCTGCTGGAGGCGAAGCTGCCGACCGTCGTCTTCGGTCGCCCGTGGAGCGACCCGGGCTCACCCCAGCCCTGGCTCGACATCGACGGCAGCGTGGGCTGCGAGGCGGCCGTCGCTCACCTGCGCGCGCGGGGTCACACCCGGATCGGGTTCCTGGGCTGGCCCGAGGGCTCCGGTGTCGGCGACGACCGCTGCGCCGGCTGGCGGCGCGGCATGGCGGGCCTCGATCTGCACGGGCTCAGGGCGGCCACCGAGGACAACGTCCAGCAGGGCGCCGAGGCCACCGACCAGCTGCTCGCCGCGGGAGCGACGGCGATCGTCTGCACCAGCGACTCGCTGGCGCTGGCCGCGGTCTCGCGGCTGTTCAGCGACGGCCGGCCGACCGGAGACGTGATCGGCTTCGACGACACCCCGGTGGCCGGGGCCCTGGGCATCTCCAGCGTCGCCCAGCCGGTCGAGCAGGCGGCGGCGACCCTGGTGGCGATGACGGTCGCCCAGCTCCACGGGCGGCCGCTCCCCGATCGCCAGGTGTTGCTGCCCTCCCGGCTGGTCATCCGCGACCCCGTGGGTTTCACCCCCTGAGCCTGACCAGTCGTCCAGACACACCCAGAAGGGACCGCTCCTCCACCCAACGAAGGGAACCCATCATGAAGATCCGCACACTGCGCGCCGGTCTGGCCGCGACGTCCGCAATCGCCCTCGCCACCCTCGCGGCCTGCTCCGGCGGTGCCGACCCGGGCGGCGAACAGAGCCAGGGCAACGGCTCACCCAACTCCAACCCGGTCTCGGTGCTGATCGGCTCATCCGGCACCGCCGAGACCGATGCCGTGAAGGAGGCCGTGGCCGCCTGGTCGCGGCAGTCCGGCGTCCCCGCCGAGGTGAAGGTCGCCTCGGATCTCACCCAGCAGGCGACCCAGGGCTTCACCGGCGGCAAGCCGGACGACCTGCTGTACGTGTCCACCGACGCACTGGCCGGCTGGGTCGCCAACGGGTCGCTGGAGGCCTACGGGGACTCGCTGCCGAACAAGGCCGACTTCTACCCGAAGCTGGTGGAGGCGTTCACCGTCGACGGGAAGTTCTACTGCGCACCGAAGGACTTCTCCACCCTCGCGCTGGTGATCAACAACGAGCTGTGGAAGGAGGCCGGCCTCACCGACAACGACGTCCCCACGACCTGGGCCGAGTTGGAGGCCGTGGCCAAGAAGCTCACCAAGGGCAAGGTCAAGGGTCTGGTGGTGAGCCATGAGGTGCAGCGCCTCGGCGTGTTCATGGCCCAGGCCGGCGGAGGACTGGTCACCGACGGCAAGGCGACCGCCAACTCGCCCCAGAACGTCGAGGGCCTCGCCTTCGTGAAGAAGATGCTGAACGACGGCGTCGCGGCCCTGAACAGCGACGTCGGTGCGGGCTGGGGCGGCGAGGCGCTCGGCAAGAACCTGGCCGGCATGGTGATCGAGGGCAACTGGATCACCGGCGCCAAGAAGGACTACAAGGATCTCGACTACACCGTCGCCGCGCTGCCGGCCGGCGCCCAGCAGGGCACCCTGCAGTACACCAACTGCTGGGGCATCGCCACCGACGCCGACAACAAGGAGGGTGCCAAGAGCCTGGTCGAGTTCC
Organism: uncultured Micropruina sp.; assembly: GCA_937863965.1. GTDB lineage: Bacteria > Actinomycetota > Actinomycetes > Propionibacteriales > Propionibacteriaceae > Micropruina. The sequence continues at coordinate 8,228 of CALMIQ010000363.1, read as the reverse complement.
TGACCACCACGCAGCAGCAGCTGGCCTTCTCGAAGGCGTTCGGCGTGATGCCGTCGGTGCAGTCGGCGTCCGAGGCCTTCAAGCAGGACAACCCGGGCATGGAGCCGTTCATCGATGGTGCCGCGTACGCCCAGAACCTGCCCGCCCAGGAGGGCGTCGCGGCGGTGCTGGCCGAGTTGAACAGCAAGCTCGCCAAGCTCGGCAGCAGCGATCCGAAGACGATCCTGGACGGCACGCAGACCGACCTTCAGGCCGCGATCGGGGCCTGAGCCGTGGCCACGGGTACCGCCACCCGGCCACCGCGCCGGCGGAGCCGTGACCAGACCGCGGCCGGGTGGCTCTTCGTCTCGCCGATGGTGGTGATCCTGGGCCTGTTCCTCTTCGTCCCGGTGATCATGGCGGCCTGGGTGAGCGTCTCGGACTGGAACGGACGCGGCAGTCCGTTCTCGTCCAACGTGCACTTCGTCGGCGGCACCCACTACGCCGAGATGCTCGGCGGCCGCGGGCTGGCCGCGCGTGACTTCGGCACGGCGATCCGGAACAACCTGTACTACGTGCTGTTCGTGGTCCCGCTGCAGACGGCGATCTCGCTCGGCCTGGCGTTCATGGTCAACAAGCGGGCGCTGCGGGGCAAGGGCTTCTTCCGGACGGCGTTCTACTTCCCGTCGGTGACCTCGACGGTGGCGATCACCGTGCTCTGGCTCTTCCTGTTCTCGGCCAGTGGTGCGGTCAACGCGGTGCTCTCCTGGCTGAGCATCCAGGGCCCGAACTGGTTCGCCGACCCGCGCGGCGTCTTCCACCTGCTGATGGGTGGCGGCGACGCCCCGGCGGCGCTCAGCCAGCCAGGGCTGTTCGGCATCTCGACCTGGGAGTGGATCGCCGGGCCGTCGATCGCGATGGCGGCCTTCATCATGATGGCGATCTTCACCACCTCGGGCACCTTCATGCTGCTCTTCCTGGCCGCCCTGCAATCCATCGGCGAGGACACCGACGAAGCGGCGATGGTCGACGGCGCAAGCGTGTGGCAGCGGTTCTGGTACGTCACCGTGCCCCTGCTGCGGCCGACCCTGTTCACCGTGATCACGCTCGGCCTGATCGGGACCTGGCAGGTGTTCGACCAGATCTACACCGGCAGCCAGGGCGGGCCGTCCAAGACCACCCTGACACCGGCCTTCCTGTCCTACCAGTCGGCCTTCGAGTCGCAGCGCTGGGGCCGCGGAGCCGCGATCGCGTTCATCCTGTTCGCGATCATCGTGATCATGACGCTGCTGCAGCGGCTGATCCTCGGCGACGCCGATCCGACCAAGCCGAGTCGCAGGCAACTCCGGGCCGACCGCCGGGCGCACGCGGCCGCGGCCGAGGTCGTGACGCCTGCGCCGGTGAGAGCCGACGAGACCATCGACCGAGGAGGTGGCCGGCATGGCTGAGCGGGTCGGGCAATACCCGGGCGAACGGCGCGGGCACGGGTGGATCATCACCCTCGGCGGGCTGATCCTGCTGGCGCTGGTCTACATCTTCCCGTTCCTGGTGCAGGTGGCGAACTCGTTCAAGAGCGACGCGGAGGCCACCAACGCCGGCCTGGCGCTGTGGTCGGCCAATTGGACGACCGAGGCCTACCACGTCCTGTTCAACAACTCCGACTTCGGGCTCTGGACGATGAACTCGCTGATCGTCACCGTTGCGGTGACGCTGGGCCGGGTGTTCTTCGTGTCGGTGGCCGGCTACGCGCTGGCCCGGCTCAGGTTCCCCGGCCGATCGGCGGTCTTCGTGATGCTGATCGCGGTCATGTCCGTCCCCGGCGTGGTGCTGCTGATCCCCAAATTCCTGGTGATCAAGGAACTCGGCATGTACGACAGCTACCCGGGCATGATCCTGCCGCTGCTGGTGGACGCCGCGGGCGTCTTCATCATGAAGAACTTCTTCGAATCGATCCCGGTGGCGGTCGAGGAGGCCGCCCGGATCGACGGTGCCGGGATCTTCCGGACGTTCTGGTCGATCGTGCTGCCGATGGCGCGGCCCGCGCTGATGACCATCATCATCCTGAGCTTCCAGGGCTCCTGGAACGAGTTGAACCACTTCATCATCTCGACCCAGTCGCCGGCGCTCACCACGCTCACCCGCGGGGTGGCGTCGCTCGCCTCGGGGCAGCTGTCGTCGGGCAACCAGTACCCGATCAAGCTGGCAGCGGCGACCCTGATGACGATTCCGGTCGCGGTGATCTTCTTCATCTTCCAGAAGCGGATCATGAACACCACCGGCGGTGCCGTGAAGGACTGACTCCGCTCCCGGCCGGCACCCCGGGCAACATCACGATCGGGTCTCAGTACCTGGAAAACGCTTGCAACTGAAAGCGCTCTCACGCATGATTCGTATCAGTTTGAGAGCGCTCTCAGCCAGGGAGGAATCTCCCGCCTCGCGGCGCCCGCCCGGCCCGCTGAAGCGACGAAGGAGTCACATGCGCACCACGTTCATCCGCACCGCGGCGGTTCCGGCCGCGGTGTTGGCCCTGCTCGCGGCCGGTTGCTCGCAGCCGGCCGCCGCACCGTCGTCCCCCGCCTCGGCGCCGTCATCGGCGTCCACCGAGCCGGTCACCCTGACGGTCGCCACATTCAACGAGTTCGGCTACGAGGAGCTCTTCAAGGAGTACACGACCCTGCACCCGAACGTCACCATCACCCCGAAGAAGGCGGCGACCTCCAACGAGGCCCGCGAGAACTACTTCAGCAAGCTGGCCGCCGGCTCCGGCCTGAGCGACATCGAGGCGATCGAGGTCGACTGGATGCCGGACGTCATGCAGACCGCCGACAAGCTGACCGATCTGGGCGGTGACGACGTCAAGGGCCGCTGGCTCGACTGGAAGTCCGCCGCGGCCACCACACCCGACGGCAAGCTGGTCGGCTTCGGCACCGACATCGGCCCGGAGGCGGTCTGCTACCGCGCCGACCTGTTCGAGAAGGCCGGCCTGCCCACCGACCGCGAGCAGGTGACGCAGCTGCTGAACGGCGACTGGAACAAGTACTTCGAGGTCGGCCGCCAGTTCGTGGCCAAGTCCAAGGGCGTCGCCTGGTTCGACTCCGCGGACGCCATCATGCAGGGCCAGATCAACCAGCTGCCGAACGCGTTCTCGTCCTCGGACACCGAAGAGGTGCTGATCCCGCTCGACCAGAATCAGCCGGTCAAGGACATGTACACCTCGATCCTGAAGGCCGCCAAGGACGACAAGCTGTCGGCCAACCTGCAGCAGTGGAGCACCGACTGGACCAACGCCTTCCAGAAGAACGGGTTCGCCACCATGCTGTGCCCGGGCTGGATGCTCGGCGTCATCGAGGGCAACGCCAAGGGCGTCAAGGGGTGGGACGTCGCCAACGTCTTCCCCGGCGGCGGCGGCAACTGGGGCGGCTCGTACCTGACCGTCCCCGCCCAGGGCAAGAACACCGCGGCCGCGCGCGAGCTGGCCGCCTGGCTGACCGCGCCCGAGCAGCAGATCAAGGCCTTCAAGGCCAAGGGCACCTTCCCCAGCCAGCTCGAGGCCCTGAGCAGCCCCGACCTGCTCGGCGTGACGAACGAGTTCTTCAACGGCGCCCCCACCGGCCAGATCCTGGCCGACCGGGCGAAGGCCGTCACCGTCAATCCGTTCAAGGGCCCGCAGTACTTCGCCGTCCGGCAGGTGCTCGCGGACGCCATCAACCGGGTCGACGTGACCAAGAAGCAGTCCGCCGACGAGTCCTGGGCGCAGGCCGTCAAGGAGTTCAACGCCCTCGGCTGAGGGTGCTACTCGCCTGATCGTGGGCGGGGTGGCCAGCCGCCCCGCCCACCGCCCCCGACCGTCCCGACGCGAACGGAGACTCCCGTGACCTGGCGGCAGCGGCTCAGCCGATGGGACGTGCGCAGCGCGCCCTACCTCTACATCGCCCCGTTCTTCCTGCTCTTCGCCGTGGTGGGCCTGTTCCCGCTGCTCTACACCGGCTGGGTGGCCCTCAACCGGTGGAGCCTGGTGGTCGGCAATCAGGGCTTCATCGGGCTGGGCAACTTCAGCTACGTGATCGCCCAGCCGCGGTTCTGGGACGGCGTGATCAACACGTTCAGCATCTTCCTGCTGTCGTCGGTGCCGCAGATCGTGCTGGCCATCTTCATCGCCTCGGTGCTGGACGCCAACCTGCGCGCCAAGACCTTCTGGCGAATGGGCGTCCTGGTGCCCTACGTGGTCGCCCCGGTCGCGGTCGCGTTGGTCTTCAACCAGCTGTTCGCCGACGAGTCTGGAGTGATCAACTCGCTGTTGACCGGCATCGGGGTCGACCCGATCGGCTGGCACGCCGACCGGCTGTCCTCGCACCTCGCGATCGCCACCATGGTGAACTTCCGCTGGACCGGCTACAACGCGCTGATCTTCCTGGCCGCCATGCAGGCCATTCCGCGCGACGTCATCGAGGCGGCGGTCGTGGACGGGGCCAACCGCTGGCGCACCTTCATCAACGTCACCGTGCCCCTCCTGCGCCCGACCATCATCTTCGTAGTGATCACCTCCACCATCGGCGGTCTGCAGATCTTCGACGAGCCCCGCATGTTCGACACCTTCGGCCTCGGCGGGCCGGACCGCGAGTGGATGACGGTCACCATGTACCTCTACGAACTCGGCTGGGCCGGCCAGCGCAACCTCGGCCGCTCGGCGGCCGTGGCCTGGCTGCTGTTCCTGATCATCGTGCTGTTCGCGATGCTCAACTACGCCATCACCCGGCGGATCGCCAGCAGCGACGCCCGGCCCCACCGAGATCGGGCTCGGCGGAAGGCGGTGGCGCAATGACGTCCGTGGCCATGGCCGACCAGCTGGCCGGCAAGGGTGCCGCGCGAGCCGCACGCCGCCGCAAGCACCGCATGGAGGGCGGCTTCCGCCGCCCCGGTTGGCTCACCTACCTGATGCTGAGCCTCTTCATCGTGATCTCGGTCACCCCGCTGTACTACGCCTTCCTGCTGTCCACGTCGACGGCCGCCGACATCGCCCAGAACCCGATCCCCTCCCCGATTCCGCAGGGCCACTTCGTCGAGAACCTCGGTCGGGTGCTGAACGCCGGCATCGGCTTCTGGCAGGCCCTGGTGAACAGCGTCATCGTCTCGGTGGTCACCTCGCTCGCGGTGATCTTCTTCTCCACCCTGGCCGGCTACTCCTTCGCCAAGCTGCGCTTCCGCGGTCGCAACGGCCTGCTCGCCTTCGTGATCGGCACGATGGCGGTGCCCACCCAGCTGGGCGTCATCCCGCTGTTCATCGTGATGTCGAACCTGGGCTGGGTCGGCACGCTGCAGGCCGTCATCGTGCCCGGCCTGGTCACCGCCTTCGGGGTGTTCTGGATGACCCAGTACCTCTCCGAGGCGTTGCCCTACGAGCTGATCGAGGCCGCCCGGGTGGACGGCTGCTCGATGATCCGCACCTTCTGGCACGTGGCGCTACCCGCCGCGCGGCCGGCGGCGGCGATGCTCGGGCTGTTCACCTTCGTCGGGTCCTGGACCAACTTCTTCTGGCCGTTCATCGTGCTGGGTTCGACCAACCCGACCCTGCCGGTCGCCCTGCAGTTGCTGCAGGCGTCCTACTTCAAGGACCTGTCGCTGATCATGGCCGGCGTCGTGCTGGCCACGGTTCCGCTGTTGTTGTTGTTCGCCTTCGCCGGCCGCCAACTGGTCTCCGGCATCATGCAAGGAGCAGTCAAGGGATGAGCGCACTCCAATTCCCCCCGGGCTTCCGCTGGGGCACCGCCACGTCGTCCTTCCAGATCGAGGGGGCCGCCGAGTTGCGCGGAGACTCGATCTGGGACGAGTTCTGCCGGGTCCCGGGCGCCATCGCGGACGGCTCGGACGGCCGGATCGCCGTCGACCACTACCACCGCTATGCCGAGGACGTCGCCCTGATGGCCTCGCTCGGGATGGACACCTACCGGTTCTCGGTGTCCTGGCCCCGGGTGCTTCGGCCCGACGGGTCGGCCGATCCGGCCGGCATGGGCTTCTACGACGCCCTGGTGGACGCCCTGTGCGCCGCCGGCGTCCGGCCGTGGCTGACGCTCTACCACTGGGACCTGCCCGCCTGGCTGCCCGGCGGCTGGACCAACCGGGCCACCGCGGACGCCTTCGCCGACTACGCGCTGCAGATGCATGCCGTCCTGGGCGACCGGGTGCGGGTCTGGACGACGCTGAACGAGCCCTGGTGCGCGTCCTTCCTGTCCTATGCCGGCGGCCAGCACGCCCCCGGCCACACGGACGCCGCCGAGGCCTTCTCCGCGACCCATCACCTGCTGCTCGGGCACGGGCTCGCCGTCCGGGCGCTGCGCGAGGTCGACCCCGGGGCGACGCTCGGCCTGACGCTGAACTTCACCCCGGCGTATCCGGCCGGCCACGACGACCCAGCGGATGCCGATGTGGTGCGGCGGGTCGACGGCACCGCACACCGGATCTTCACCGACGCCGTCTTCCGCGGCGCGTACCCGGCCGACGTGATCGCGGACGCCGGTGCGGCCTGGCCGTCCGACCTGGTCCGAGACGGCGACCTGGAGCTGATCGCCACCCCGATCGACGTCCTCGGGGTGAACTACTACACCTCCCAGCTGCTGCGGGCGGGTGAGCCGTCCGGGCAGCCGAGCCCGCACCCGACCGCGCCGGACGCCGTCGTGGTCGACCGCCCATGGCTGGACCGCACCGACATGGGCTGGGAGGTCACCCCGGACGCCTTCCGCGACCTGCTGATCGGGCTGCACCGGGACTACACCGGCCCGGCCGGCATCCCGCTGGCGATCACCGAGAACGGGTGCGCCATCGACGACCCGGATCCGGCGTCCGGACCGATCGACGACCAGCAGCGGATCGACTACCTGCGCGGGCACCTGCGGGCCGTGCATGAGGCGATCGCGGCCGGCGCGGCGATCGACACCTACCTGGTGTGGTCGCTGATCGACAACTTCGAATGGGCCTTCGGCTACACCAAACGGTTCGGACTGGTGGCCGTCGACGGCGAACTCAACCGGCTGCCGAAGGCCAGCGCGGGCTGGTACGCCGAGCTGATCCGCACCGGTACGCTGTGCCTGCCGGAGCAGGTCTGACCAGCTACCCCCGGCACGAACAGGAGGCGGAGACGCCGATGAGCCAGCGCACGGCGCCGACCCTGGACGATGTCGCCCGCGCGGCGGGCGTCTCGAGGGCGACGGCGTCCCGGGTGATCAACGGGGTGGTGCCGGTGTCCCGGCCCGCCACGGAGGCCGTCCGCGAGGCGGTGGCGATGCTCGGCTACCGGCCCAATGTCGCCGCCCGGGCCCTGGTCACCCGGCGGGTGGGCGCCGTCGTCGTCCTGGTTCCCGAGACCGAGGAGCGGATCTTCTCCGACCCGTTCTTCCCGCGGGCCTACCACGGCGCGCTGGAGGCGTTCCGGCATTCCGGCTTCCATGTGCTGTTGTCGATGGCGCATCCGCAGGACGGCGTCGACCCGATGCTGGCGTTCTTCCTGTCCGACCACACCGACGGCGCGATCGTGATCTCCCACCACGGCCAGGACTTCGCCCGCGCCGTGGCGACCTCGTCGCGCCCGGTCGTGTTCGTCGGCAACCCCGGGGTGCCCGGGCTGGCCTACGTCGACGTCGATCAGGTCGGCGCGGCCGCCACCGCCACCCGGCACCTGGTCGGACGCGGGGCGCGGGTGATCGGCACCGTCACCGGCCCGATGGACATGTCCGCGGGCGTCGAGCGACTGCGCGGCTTCCAGCAGGAACTGGCCGCCACCGGACGCAGCGGCCACCTGATCGCCGAAGGCGACTTCACCTTCGCCGGCGGCGAGGCCGCCGCCTACGACCTGCTCAGCCACCACCCCGAGATCGACGCCCTGTTCGTCGCCTCCGACCTGATGGCGGCCGGCACGATCCGCGCGGCCGAACGCCTCGGACGCCGCGTCCCCGACGACCTCCTGGTGGTCGGCTTCGACGACTCGGTGGTGGCGACCCAGAGCATCCCGACCCTCACCACCATGGAGAACCGTCCCGACGTGCTGGCCCGCACCGCCGGCGAGATGCTGCTGGAGAAACTGAACGGACGCGAGCCGGAATCCCCGGTGATCCTGCGCAGCAAGCTGGTCCGCCGGGAATCGGCGTGAGCGTGCGATCCGTCGCGAGAGATCCCGGCGTCCGCCGGGATGACGAGGACCACCGTCGTCCCGGGCTCGACCCGGGACCTCACCACGAGATCCCCGCGTCCGCCGGGAT
>CALMIQ010000362.1 GCA_937863965.1 uncultured Micropruina sp. | reverse complement strand
TGGTCACCTGCTACTGCGATGACGATGGAATGCCCACCGAGCAGTACATCGCCTACCACGAGGCCCGGGCCCGCGGCGGGTTCGGGCTGATCATCACCGAGAACTACGCCGTCGACCCGATCGGACGCGGCTTCTGGTGCGCCGGACTGTGGAAGGACGAACAGATCGCGCCGCACAGCGAACTCGCCCGCCGGGTGCACGCCGCCGGCGCGAAGATCTTCACCCAGCTCTACCACTGCGGCCGCCAGACCTCATCGGCCATCACCGGCGCCCAACCGGTCGCACCGTCGGCCCTCCCCTGCCCGGTGATGGGCGAGCTGCCGCACGTGCTGACCCGCACGGAGATCGCCTTCATCGTCGGCCAATTCGGCGACGCCGCCCGCCGGGCCCAGCAGGCCGGCTTCGACGGCGTCGAGGTGCATGGTGCGCACGGCTACCTGGTCGCCGAGTTCATGTCGGCCTACTCCAACAAGCGCACCGACGGCTACGGCGGTCCGCTGGCCAACCGGCTGCGGTTCCCGCTGGAGATCGTCGCCGACATCCGGACCAAGTGCGGCGACGACTTCGTGGTGTCCTTCCGCATCTCGGCGGACGAGTTCGTCATCGGCGGACGCGGCCTGGCCGAGACCAAGACGATCTGCCGACGCCTCGAGGCCGCCGGGGTGGACCTGGTGCACATCAGCGCCGGCACCTACGAGAGCACGCCGACGATCATCCCTCCCCTGGGCCATCCGTACGGCTGGCTGGCCGGGTACGCCGCCGAGGTCAAGCAGGTGGTGCAGATTCCGGTACAGGTGGTCGGCCGGATCAAGGACCCCGCGCTGGCCGAGGACATCCTGGGCACCGGACAGGCGGACCTGATCTCGTTCGGGAGGGCCTCGCTCGCCGACCCCGACCTGCCCCGCAAGTACGCCGAGGGCCATGGCGACCGGATTCGTGAGTGCATCGGCTGCAACCAGGGCTGCATCGACGTCCTGTTCGGCAACAAGCCGATCCGCTGCCTGGTCAACCCCTCCTGCGGATTCGAGGGCGCCCATGAGGTGCAGCCCGCGGCCAACCGGAAGCGCGTGTTGGTCGTCGGCGGCGGCCCCGCCGGCCTGGAGGCCGCCCGCGGCGCGGCGCTGTGCGGACATGAGGTGGTGTTGCACGAACGGCGCGACCAGCTCGGTGGCAACTTCTGGGTCGGCGCGATCCCACCGGGCAAGGGCGAACTGACGAGCTGCATCACCTGGCTGGGTGAGGAGCTTCACCGCCTCGGGGTGCGAGTCGTCCTGAACTCTCGGGTGACGGCGGACGTGGTGACCGCCGAGCGTCCGGACGTGGTGGTCTACGCCGCCGGCGCCCGGCACCGGCGTCCCGAACTCCCCGGTGTCGAGACGACGGTCGAGGCGTGCGACGTGCTCACCGGCGCAGCGGCCGTCGGACAGCGGGTCGTGGTCGCCGGTGGCGGCATGATCGGCAGCGAGACCGCGTCGTACCTCGCGACCACCGGACGCCGGGTGACCATCGTCGAGCAGCGCGAGGCGATCGCCCTGGAGGAGGGCGGGGCCCGGCGCGCGGACCTGCTGGCGGAGTTCGCGCGACGCGAGGTCCGGATCGTGGTGGGCGCCACGATCAGCGGTTTCGCCGACAGCGCCGTCCGCGTGGTTGAGGACGGGACGGAGCGGTCCATCGACTGCGACACCGTCGTCCTGGCTCTCGGCATGACCCCGGACGTGGAGTCGCTGGACGCCATCCGGGCGGTGGCCGAGGTCCGTGTGGTCGGGGACGCCGCCGAAGCGGCCGACGGCCTGAGGGCCAGCCGCGACGGTTTCGTCTGCGGGTTGTCGATCGGACGCGCTCCGCTCGAGCGTCGCCTCGGTGGGGCGTACCTCGAGCCGGTCCACGCCGGGAGGACTCCTCGCTGACCGGCTCCAGACGAGGGGCGTGGTCGACCGAATCCGGTGATCTCCACGCCCCTCCTCAAGCCGCGCCCAGTGCCGCCTTTCCTACGATCAGGCACCATCCGCCGATCGCCAGGAACACCGGCGCCCCGAGGATGGCGCACCAG
>CALMIQ010000361.1 GCA_937863965.1 uncultured Micropruina sp. | reverse complement strand
TCCCAGTTCGCCACCTGGTGCGCGCTGGTCAACGAGCACGGGCTGAACTGGCGGGAGTGGCCGGTCGAGTTGCGCCGTCCGTCCTCGCCGGAGGTGGCGAAGTTCGCCGTCGACCACGTCGGCGACATCGTCTTCTTCTCCTGGCTGCAGTGGGTGGCCGACGAGCAACTCCGGGACGCCCAGTCGGCGGCCAAGGCGGCCGGCATGCGGGTCGGCATCATGAACGACCTGGCGGTGGGGGTCAGCGGCCACAGCGCCGAGGCGTGGATGCTGGGCGACACCTTCGCCCGCGGGGTCTCGGTGGGCGCCCCGCCGGACCACTTCAACCAGACCGGCCAGGACTGGGGGCAGGCGCCGTGGCGCCCGGACCGGTTGGCCGACCTGAGCTACGCGCCGTTCCGCAACATGGTGGCCGGCATCCTGCGGCATTCGGGCGGCATCCGGGTGGACCACATCATGGGGCTGTTCCGGCTGTGGTGGGTGCCGCGGGGGCTGCCGCCCACCAAGGGCACCTACGTCCGGTACAACCACGAGGCGATGGTCGGCATCCTGGTGCTGGAGGCGCAGCGGGCCGGCGCAGTGGTGGTGGGGGAGGATCTCGGCGTGGTCGAACCCTGGGTCCGCGACTACCTGCGCGACCGCGGCATCCTGGGCACGTCGATCGCCTGGTTCGAGCGTGGCGGCGATGGGCAGATCCTGCCGCCGGAGTCGTGGCGCGAGTACTGCATGGCGTCGGTGACCACGCACGACCTGCCGCCCACCGCCGGCTATCTGGACGCCGCGCACGTCAAGCTGCAGCACGCGCTGGGCCTGCTCACCGAGGACCTGGACGTCGAACTCGCGGGCGCGGCCCGGGAGCGCGAGGACTGGCTGCGGGTGCTGCGCGAGCGCGGCTTCCTGACCGGCGCGAACCCGACCACCGAGGACGTCGTGCTGGCCATGCACCGCTTCCTGGTGGCCACCCCGGCGCGGATGCTGTGCGCGGCGCTGACCGACGCCGTCGGCGACCACCGCACCCAGAACCAGCCCGGCACCACCGACGAGTACCCCAACTGGCGGGTGCCGCTGTCCGGCCCCGACGGCGAACCGATGAGCCTGGAGGACGTCTTCCACTCCGAGCACGCCCTGCGCCTCTCGGCGGTGATGAACGGCTTCGTCGTCCCGCCCACCGCCCACCGCTCGACGTCCGACTTCATCATCGGCACCGACTGACGCCCGGGCCGGGCCGGGCCGCACGCCGGGGACGGTTCTCCGACGTTCGATTTTCGAACGCGGGGGACGGTTCCTGCACCGTTCAGGAACCGTCCCCGTATCGTTCAGGAACCGTCCCCGACCTTCGTGGCGCCTTACGGACGTTTCTCCGTCCGGCTCAGGCCGGTGGCGGGGCGTCCGGGGTCCGCAGGCGTTCGAGCAGGCCCTCGAACTGGGCGCGGGAGGCGTCCAGGTGGGCCCGCATCTCTGCCTCGGCACGGACGCCGTCGCCGCGTTCGATGGCGGCCACCACCGGCTCGTGGTCGCGACGCAGCACCTCGGCCAGGGGCTGCTCCCTGCCGTACACCTCATGCCAGTCGAGGTAGAGCCACAGCACGTCGGTGTCGGCGAACATCTGCGTCCGGGCGGACGCGATGGCGTCGGCGAGCACCGGGTTGCCCGAGGCCCTGCCGATCGCGAAGTGCAGCAGGTTGTCGGCTCGGTGGTAGCCGGCCAGGCCGTCGGCGGGTGCCTCGAGCGCCCGGCGGATCGCCGCTCGCTGGCTCGCCGTGGCGCGCCGGGCCGCCAGCGCCGCCGCCGGCGGCTCGATGATCGATCGGAACTCCAGGTGCCGGCCGAGCGCGCGTCCGAACTCGGCGGTGATCCGCTCGCGGTCGCCGGCATCGGCCGGTGCGCCGGCCCTGACCCGGGTGCCGCCGTTGCGGCCGAGCGTCGTCTCGACGACCCCCTGCTCGGCCAGCTCGCGCATGGCGCGCCGGATCGTGTTGCGCCCGACCTCCAGCACCGCCGCGAGCTCGCGCTCGGTCGGCAGCCGGTCCTCGGCGGAGAAGCCGCCCAGCGCGATGCGCCGCTTCAGCGCCTCGGAGACCGCGACGTGCGAGGGCGTCGCCCGCGAACGATCGGTCGCCTCGGCGAGCTCGGCCAGCAGATCGTCCACGCCACCGAGGCTAGTGGCTCTTCGGCGGCGGCCAGTGCTGCGTCCTTGCCGAGCGGGACGCCGAGGGCTCCGAGCAGCCTCACCCGGGCCCGGGCCGATCGTCCGGACGCCGTCAGCCCCGGGCGCCGATCGACAGGCACGGCCAGGCCGGCGACCCGGTCGGTCGGAGGGACTCAGCCCCGGGCGCGGATCGACAGGCAGGTGACGCAGCCCTCGAGCTTCTCGTACTCGCCGATGTCGACGGTGACCACCTGCAGGCCCCGCTCGCCCAGCATGGCGGCCGTGCGGGGGGCGCGGTCGGACATCAGCACGGTGTGATCGTCGAGCAGCACCACGTGCGCGCCCGGCTCCTCGGGCACCTCGAGGTAGCTGCCGAAGATGGCCGGGTCGTCCACCACCGGGCCGTAGCCGATCACCACGCCGTCGGGGAGTGCGGTCACCGCGCTCTTCAGGTGCAGGGCCTTGGTCACCGGCACCGGAACCAC
>CALMIQ010000360.1 GCA_937863965.1 uncultured Micropruina sp. | reverse complement strand
GTCGTCCGGGGTGTCTTCGGGTACCTGAGAAGTCACCGGCCCAGGCTACCGGGCCGGACCGTCGGTGTTTCAGTGAGGTTTCGGTCGGCCCGCGGTGGGTGACCCGCCTCGCGCCCGCCCAGTAGATTCACCGGGTGACCATCCGGGTAGCCCTCGAGCACCGCACCACCTACACCTTCGCCGAGCCCGTGGAGGTGTTTCCGCATACCGTCCGGCTGCGCCCCGCGCCCCACTCACGGACGCCGATCGCCGCCTACTCGCTGACGGTGACCCCCCGCAACCACTTCATCAACTGGCAGCAGGACCCGTTCGGCAACTACCTGGCCCGGCTGGTCTTCCCCGAACCGGTGAAGGAACTCGACATCTGCGTCGACCTGGTCGCCGACATGACGGTGATCAACCCGTTCGACTTCTTCCTCGAGGACTACGCCGAGCGCTACCCGTTCGCCTACCCGGACGCCCTGCGCGCCGACCTCGAGCCGTACCTGCGCCGGGTGGCCGAATCGGACGCCGACGGGCCCGGCCCGTTGGTGCGGCAGTGGGTGCAGCAGCACATCACGCAGCGCTACGCCCGGCTGACCGGGGACGACCGGCCGCGGATGGTGGACTTCCTGGTGGCGGTCAACACCGCGCTGCAGTCCGACATCGCCTACACGGTGCGGATGGAACCCGGGGTGCAGACCCCGGACACCACCTTGGCCAAGGCGCTCGGGTCGTGCCGCGACTCGGCCTGGCTGCTGGTCTCGGTGCTGCGCGAGGCCGGCCTGGCCGCCCGCTTCGTCTCCGGGTACCTGGTCCAGCTGACCTCCGACGTCGAGGCGCTGGACGGCCCGTCGGGCCCCACCGAGGACTTCACCGACCTGCACGCCTGGGCCGAGGTGTTCGTCCCCGGCGCCGGCTGGATCGGGCTCGACCCGACGTCCGGGCTGTTCGCCGGCGAGGGCCATATCCCCTTGTCGGCAACCCCGCACCCGTCGTCGGCGGCACCGATCACCGGCGCCACCGCTCCGGTCGCGGTGACCATGTCGTTCAGCAACGCCGTCCGCCGGGTGCACGAGGATCCGCGGGTCACCAAGCCCTACACCGAGGAGCAGTGGGCCGCCGCCGACGCCCTCGGCGAGCGCGTCGACGAGCTGCTGGCGGCGGGCGACGTCCGGCTCACCATGGGCGGCGAGCCCACCTTCGTCTCCGCCGACGACACCTCCACCCCGCAGTGGGAGGGCGCCGCCGACGGCCCCGAGAAGCGGGCCCTGGCGCAGCGGCTGGCGGCCCGGCTGGAGCGGCGCTGGGCGAGTGGCGGCGTCGTCCACCACGGCCAGGGCAAGTGGTATCCGGGCGAGGACCTGCCCCGCTGGAACATCGCGATCACCTGGCGCGCCGACGGCATCCCGATCTGGGAGGACCGCTCGCTGCTGGCCAACCCGTGGGACGACCCCTGCGTCGAACCCGGCTCGATCGAGGCACAGACGGCGGCGCGCGACCTGGCCGCCTACATCGCCGGCGGGCTGGGCATTCCGGGAACACACGTGCTGCCCGGCTTCGACGATCCGCTGGTCGCGCTGCTGAACGAGGCGCTGCAGCCGGCCGGCCCACGGCCCGACGAACCGGACGACCTGGACCGGGTGGACGCCGAGCGCGGCGTCCCGCGCGGCTGGGTGGTGCCGGTGTTCCGGCTGACCGACGAGGGCCGCTGGGGAACCACCCAGTGGCGGACCCGCCGCCAGCAGTTGATGCTGACCGCCGGCACCTCACCGATGGGGCTGCGGCTGCCTCTGTCCTCGATCGCCTGGTCGCCGATGCCCGAGGAGGTGGAGCGCTCACCGTTCGAGATGACCGGGCTGCTGCCGCTGATCGTCGAGGGCGAGGCGCCGCCCGCGACCGTGCTCGACATCGAGGACGCACCACGGACCGCGCTGTGCGTCGAGGAGCGGGATGGCCGGCTGTACGTCTTCCTGCCGCCGCTGACCAAGCTGGAGGACTGCCTCGAGCTGCTCAGCGTGATCGAGACCGCCGCGTCCGCCATCGAGCTGCCGGTGGTGCTGGAGGGCTACCCGCTGCCGTTCGACCTGCGCACCAAGACCATCTCGGTCACCCCCGACCCGGGCGTGATCGAGGTGAACACCCAGCCCACCAGCAGCTGGCCCGAGCAGCGCGACCTGACTCTGTCGCTCTACGAGGACGCCCGGCAGACCCGGCTGGCCACCGAGAAGTTCGACCTGGACGGCACCCACACCGGCACCGGCGGCGGCAACCACTTCACCCTCGGCGGGGCCACCCCGGCCGACTCGCCGCTGCTGCGCCGGCCCGATCTGCTTCGCTCGCTGATCACCTACTGGCAGCATCATCCGTCCTTGTCGTACGTGTTCTCCGGGCGGTTCATCGGCCCGACCTCGCAGGCCCCACGGGTGGATGAGGGGCGCCACGAGACGCTGTACGAGCTGGAGATCGCCTTCGCCGAACTCGACCGGGTGAGCGCGGAGTCGTCGTTGCCGTGGAACACCGACCGGCTGCTGCGGCACCTGCTCACCGACCTGACCGGCAACACCCACCGCTCCGAGTTCTGCATCGACAAGCTGTACTCCCCCGATTCGCAGCGCGGACGCCTCGGCCTGCTCGAGCTGCGCGGCTTCGAGATGCCGCCGCACGCCCGGATGGCCCTGGTGCAGGCGCTGCTGGTGCGCTGCCTGGTGGCGATGTTCTGGCAGCGGCCCTACCGCGGCCGGCTGATCCGCTGGGCCACCCGGCTGCACGACCGCTTCCTGCTGCCGGCCTTCGCCGCGGCCGACCTGCGCGAGGTGGTGGCCGACGTCAACGAATGGCTGGCGGGCGCCGCGCCGGGGGTCCGGTTCGATCCGGCCTGGCTGGACCCGTTCCTGGAGTTCCGTTTCCCGCGGCTGGGCGAGACCCGGGTCTCCGGCGTCCATCTGGAGCTGCGGCAGGCGATCGAGCCGTGGCACGTCCTCGGCGAGGAGGCCACCGGCACCGGCACGGCGCGCTACGTCGACTCCTCGGTCGAGCGGGTGCAGCTGGCCGTCTCCGGCCTGGTCGAGGGCCGGCACGTGGTGACCTGCAACGGCGTCCCGGTGCCGCTCACCGCGATCGCCAACGGCGGCTGGGGCACGGCGCTGGGCGGTGCGGACGATCCGGCCACGACCGGCATGTTCGCCGGCGGCGTCCGGTACCGCGCCTGGGCGCCGTACTCGGCGCTGCACCCGACGATGGGGGTGCACTCGCCGCTGGTCTTCGACCTGGTCGACACCTGGAACGACCGTTCGCTGGGCGGCTTCACCTACCACGTGGTGCATCCCGGCGGCCGCAACTACGACACCTACCCGGTGAACGCGGTCGAGGCCGAGTCGCGCCGGGCGGCCCGGTTCAGCGCCCACGGCCATACCGCCGGGCCGGTGGACGTGGCGTCCTGGCCGTCGGTGGAGCGGCTGTCCGGCCCGATGGGCACCGAGTACCCCTGCACGCTGGACCTGCGGAGGTAC
>CALMIQ010000359.1 GCA_937863965.1 uncultured Micropruina sp. | reverse complement strand
GGGGAGTGCTCCCCACTGTTCGGATTCGGGGCTGGCACAGCCGTCGCTTAGGCTGGCCGGCAGGAGATTCCGTCGCCGGGCACCCCCGCTGACCCGGCCGAGCGGTGGAAGGATTCGCCGAAATCATGCGCCTCAGGTCGATCGTGCGATGGCTGCCCGGCCTGATCGCGACGCTGACGCTGGCCGTGATCGCCACGCTGGCCGTGGTGTCGGTGGGGTATCCGGTGAACAGGCTCGACCTGCACGACTCGGGCATCTGGGTGACCAACGACGCCGAACAGTCCTACGGCCGGATCAACAAGTCCGCGGTCGGCCTGGACGCCTTCCTCGACCTGCCCGGCGCGGCCGGCACCCCGGAACTGGACGTCCTGCAGGACGGCGCCGCGGTCGTCGAGTACGACGCCACGGGCGGCGCGCTGGTACCGATCGACTCCGCCGCGGTCACCAACGCCACCGACCAGGCGATCAACCTGCGGCCCGGCAGCATCGTCGACCTGCGGGGCGGCACCGTCGCCGCCGTCGAGGTGGCCACCGGCAAGGTGTGGGCCGGCCGCTACGACCCGGACGAGCGCAACGCCGACATCCGCGCCCTCGACCCCGCCCTGCCGGCCCTGGCCGAGGTGGGCGAGGCCCCGGCCGGCGCGACCGGGCAGACTGTCGCGCTGACCGTCGGGGTCGACGGCGCCGTCCACGTCGCCAGCGTCAACGGCACCACCCTCACCATCGGGGTGGACGGCAACCGGTTCACCGAACCGGTGAAGGGCCGGTTGGCCACCACCGTCCGTTCGGTGCAACTGGCCGCGGTCGGCGGCCGGACGGTCGTCTACGACGCCGTCTTGGGCCTGGTGATCCTGCCCGACGGACGCGCCAAGCAGGTCACCGCCGCCGTCGCCGGACGCCTCCAGCAGTCCGGCCCGGACGCCCCGGGCGTCCTCCTCGCCCTGCCCGAGGCGCTGCTCCGGATCGGGCTGTCCGACGGAATCAGCACCGAGGTCGCCAAGGGCATCGGCTCCACGCCCGCCGCGCCGGTGCGGCTGGCCGGCTGCGACTTCGGCGCCTGGGCCGGCACCCCGACCACCGTCGTCCGTGCCTGCGCCGACGGCGCCGCCGAACCCATGGCGGTCACCAATCGCGCCCAGCCGCTGGTCCGGCCGGTCTTCCGGGTCAACCGCAACGCGCTGGTGCTCAACGACGCCGCCGACGGCCGGGTGTTCGACCTCGACCAGCAGCTGCGGGTCGACAACTGGGACAAGATCAAACCCAAGCCGAACCAGAACCCGAACGATCCGCAGAAGTCCGACAAGCCGTCCCTGGCCGACGCCCAGCCGAGGACCAACGACGACCGGTTCGGGGCGCGCGCCGGCCGCACCCAGATCGTCCATCCGCTCGACAACGACACCGACTCGATCAGCAGCATCCTGATGATCAGCGCCGTCCGCGGCGTCCCGGACGGCTACCGGGTCGAGATCACCCCCGACGGCCAGGCGCTCAAGGTGACCACGCCGCCCGACGCCCGGAACTTCTCCTTCCGCTACGTCGCCGGCAACGGCTACCACGACGACGAGGCGGGCGTCACCGTCGACATCAAGGGCGCCGAGCAGAACGCCAAGCCGTACCTGCGCGAGGGTGCCAAGACCCCGACCTACAGCGTGCCGTCCTTCGGCACGCTCAACATCGCCCCGCTCGGCGACTGGCGCGACCCCGAGAGCGACCCGGTGCTGCTGGTGGACGCCACCAGCGAGGGGGCACCGGTGCCCACCACCCCCGACGGACGCCTCGAGTACACCGCCGCCGGCCAGCAGTCGGACACCCGCAAGAAGATCGGCTACCGGGTCGCCGACGTCCCGGGCAACGAGGTGAGCAAGGACGTCGACGTCACCGTGCTGGGCGAGAAGGCCCTGACCGGCGGCCACCCGGTCGCCAACCCGGACAGCGTCCGCGGCGAGGTCGGCAAGCCGATCGTGATCCGCCCGCTGGCCAACGACCTGCCCGGCTCCGACCCGCGCACCCCGGACGCCCGGCTGACCCTCGGCGGCGACATCGCCGCCAAGGCGAACCTGAAGGTCAGCACCGACCAGCGCTCGGGGCTGGTCACGGTGACCGCCACCCGTCCCGGCCCGTACTTCCTCGATTACGTGGCCGCCTACGGCTCGGCCCGCGTCGACCGTAGCCAGATCCGCATCGACATCGCCAAGGACGCCGCCGGCTTCGTCCCGCAGACCATGCCGGACGCCGCCGCGCTGCGCGGCAACAGCCCGGTCCGGATCGACGTCCTGGCCAACGACGCCGACCCGCAGGGCGGCCTGCTCACCGTGCAGTCGGCCGAGACCGAGGCCGACGTGGACGTCTCGGTGATCGGCGGCCGCTGGCTGATGATGACCCCGCGGTCCGGACGGATCAGCCCCAACCCGTTCACCGTGCACTACACCGTCACCAACGGCTACCAGAGTGCGACGGGCGACGTGACCGTCGCCCAGCTCGAGGCGGTCGGCGCCGACACCCCGCTGACCCGCAAGGACCGTGCCATCGTCCGCGACGGCGACACCGTGCTGATCAACGCGCTCAGCAACGACACCAGCCCCGCCGGCTCCCGGCTCTCGCTGGTCACCAACCTCGACCCGGCGCGCCCGGTCGGCCAGCTGCAGCTCTACGACGCGTCCAGCAACTCCGCCGAACCGACGGACGCCGGTCAGGCCTGGGTGCATGCCGACCAGATCCGCTACGTCGCGCCGACCGGGCTGACCGACACCCGCGAGGTCACCATCGAGTACTACGCCGCCACCCCGACCGGGGAGCGGACCCGCGGCGAGGTCAGCGTCACCGTCAAGCCCCAGCCCGAGGACCCCGAGGACAACCGGGCGCCGCGGCCGGGCGACATCGAGGCCCGGGCGAATGCCGGCCAGCGGATCAAGATCTCGCTGCCGACCGCGTCCTCCGATCCGGACGGCGACTCGGTCACCGTCGCCGGCATCGGCTCGCCGCCCGGCCTGGGTCGCGTGGTGGGCTTCAGCCCCACGTCCGTCACCTACGAGGCCTACCCGGACTCCGACAACGTCGGCACCGACACCTTCTCGATCATGGTCACCGACCGCTACGGCAAGCAGGCGCCGGCGATCGTCCGGGTCGCCGTGGTGCCCCCCGGCGCGCCGCAACCACCGGTGGCGATCGACGACGACGTCACCGCCGCTCCCGGGGCGATGATCCGGGTGGACGCCCGCGCCAACGACCTGATCGCGCGCGGCGACAAGGTCGGCATCGCGCCCCTGAAGCAGCTCAACGACACCCTGCCGGCCGGCGTCCAGGTCAGCCCCGAGGGCTTCATCACCGCGCAGGCGCCGGACAACGGGCAGCCGTTGCTGCTGCAGTATGCGCTGAGCGGCAACGGCGGCACCGGGCCGGCGGCCGGCATCACCATCACGCCGCAGCAGGGCTACGAGAACGCGCCGGTGGTCTTCGACGAGGTGGCGGTGATCGAGGGCCAGGTGGCGAAGGCGGACGTGCTGAAACGCGCCTGGGATCCGGACGGCCGCGACGAGCGACTGGCGGCGTCCGTGCTGCGCGGCGACCCGGGCATCACGGTCGCGGGCGGCGTGGTGACGGTGCCGGTGACGGACGCCCCGCAGGTGATCCCGTATCTGGTCACCGACGAGCGCGGCGCCCAGAGCGCGGCGCTGATCTTCGTGCCGCCGGCCGGCGGCGGCGCGCCGGTGCTGCGTCCGGGGGCGTTGATCGAAGTGGCCCCGGACTCCTCGGCGCGGGTGAGCCTCGGCGACGTGGTGATGTCGCCGCGCAACCGGGACGTCCGGCTGACCACCACCGACACGCTGTCCGCCTCGCCGGCCGACAAGATCGCCATCGCCGCCGCCGGCGACACCGCCTTCACCGTCACCGCGCGGGACGGCTACGTCGGCCCGGCCGCGGTCACCATGCAGGTGATGGACGGCGCCTCGGCCACCGACGACGACGTGCTCAGCTCGTACGTGACGGTGCCGGTCCAGGTCGGTCCGAACACCCCGGTGCTGCGCTGCCCGAGCGCGCCGGTCACCCTGCCGGCCGGCGGCCAGGCCCGCAGCCTCGACATCGCCAGCCTGTGCAACGTCTGGACGCCGAACGCCGACGACGCGGTGAACCTCAGCTACACCGCCGACTGGGCCGCCGCGGCCCCGGCCGGCGTCGAGGTCCGGGCCGGGCGCACCGTCGAGCTGACCGCGTCCGGTGCGGCGGTGCCGGACAGCTCGGCCGAGCTGACGATCGGGGTCGCCGGCACCCAGGCGAAGCCCCAGACCCTCACCGTCAGGGTGACCGAGGCGCCGCTGCCGACCATGCAGGGACGCACCTACACCGATATCGAGCAGGGCACGCCGGTGCGGGTGCCGGTGGGCATCGGCTCGACGCTGCTGGACGCCCAGCCGGGAATCGTGAAGGTCACCCAGGTGAGCGGGCCGTCGACGCCGTTCACCACCTCGGGCACCACGGTCACCTTCACCCCGCCCGGCGACGCCCACGGCCGGATCGTCTTCGACGTCACCGGCACCGACGTCGCCGACCGGGCGCGCACCGACCGGCACGTCACGGCGCGGTTCACCCTGGTGGTCTACGGGGTGCCCGGCAAGCCGTCGGCGCCCCGCCCGGGGCCCAAGGTGCAGTCCAAGGCCGAGACCCTCAGCTGGACGGCGCCCGCCGCGAACGGCTCGCCGATCACCGGCTACCAGGTGCGCGACAACACCGGCCGGATCACCCGTTGCCCGGCCACCAGCTGCCGGCTGACCGGGCTGACCAACGGCGTCTGGTACACCTTCGGAGTACAGGCCCTGAACAAGGCCGGGGCCGGCGAGTGGAGCGAACCGAGCCGCCGGATCCGGCCCGACCAGCCGCCGCCCGCGCCGTCCGGGCTACGGGTGTCGAACCCGCAGGACCACAGCGTCACGCTGAGCTGGAACCCGGTGAAGTTCGAGGGCACGGCCGTGAAGACCTACCACATCCTGGTCGACGGCCGGACGCTGCGGGCCTCCGGGTCGGCCACCTCGCACGTGATCAGGGGCCTGGACAACAACACCATCTACTCGATCGCGCTGGCCGCCGAGAACGAGCTGGCGATCGGGCCGTCGTCGCGCATCCAGGGGCAGTCGGCGGGCCGGCCGCTGGGCCTGAACGCGCCCACCTTCGCCGCCGCCACCGCGACCGGCGCGGCCACCGCGCTCCGGGTGTCGTGGAACCTGCCCGACAAGAACGGTCCCGCCGACCTGACCTTCTCGGTGGTCCGCGACGGCTCCAAGACCATCTGCTCGAACACCGCCGCGACCAGCTGCACCGACGACCGGGTGACCTACGACGGCGCCAGCCACAGCTATGTGGTGACCGCGCGCAACGGCGCCGGCAAGACCTCCACCGCGCGGGCGTCCTGGCAGGCGATCGGGACGCCGGAGCGCCCCGGAGCGCCCCGAGCCACCGCGACCGGCAACGACCGGACGATCCGCGTCCAGGGCACGGCACCCGACTCGCGCGGACGCTCCTCGACGCTGCGGATCCTGGCCAACGGATCGGCCGTCGCCAGCGTCGCGGTGGCGGCGCGCGGACAGGCGATCGACCGCAACGTGACCGTCCCGGCCGACGGCCGGGCGTACACCTTCACGCTGCAGGTGTGCAACGAGGAGCGCTGCGGACCGGTGTCGTCCGGGGCGAGCGCCACCGCGTACGGACCGATCCAGAACTTCTCGCTGAGCCGCAACAGCGCCAGCGGCACCAGCGTCAGCTTCGACGTCCGGGTGAACCCGAACGGAAAGGCCCGGCAGGTCCGGGTCGACGGCTCGAACCTGGCCACCACGGACGCCCGCGACGGCACCTGGAGCCGCACCGTGACCCGCGACCTGGGCGGGTACGACCGCAGCCACACGTTCACCGTGACGATCGAGGGCCAGACCCGGACGATCACGCTCACCTCGCCGGATCCGCCCGATCCGAAGGTGACGCTGATCTGGGGCGGCTACACCAACCACAACCCGGCCGGCTGCGACTTCAGCAACCACTGCCGTTTCATCGGCGCCCGGATCTCGAACGCCCAGGGCACCCTGCAGTGCCGCGTCCGGGACAGCTACGGCACCAACTTCAACACGGCCTGGTCACAGGGCAACGGCGAGCGGATCACCCAGGCCTACTGGGGCATCCACCCGGACAGCGCCTGGGTCGAGGTGGACTGCGGCCGGGCGTCCGACCGCTGGCACGGCAGCAGACCGGGATGAGGCGGCAGACCGACATGAGAATGGGACGGAGACGACCATGAGCATCACCGACGAACAGGCGACCTGGTTCAGCCAGACGTTCGAGCAGTTGGTCACCAACGTCGAGCTGGCCATCCGCGGCAAGAGCGACATCATCCGGCTGGCGCTGACCTGCATGCTGAGCGAGGGCCACCTGCTGCTCGAGGACAACCCGGGCACCGGGAAGACCCAGCTCGCCAAGGCGATCGCCAACACCGTCCAGGGCAGCCACAGCCGCATCCAGTTCACCCCCGACCTGCTGCCCTCGGACGTCATCGGCGTCACCGTCTACGACCAGCACAAGCAGACCTTCGAGTTCCACAAGGGGCCGATCTTCGCCACCGTGGTGCTGGCCGACGAGATCAACCGGGCCTCGCCGAAGACCCAGTCGGCGCTGCTGGAGGTGATGGAGGAGTCGAACGTCACCGTCGACGGCGTCCGGCACACCGTCGGCCGGCCGTTCATGGTGATCGCCAC
This sequence comes from uncultured Micropruina sp., assembly GCA_937863965.1. Lineage (GTDB taxonomy): Bacteria > Actinomycetota > Actinomycetes > Propionibacteriales > Propionibacteriaceae > Micropruina. The sequence goes on along the minus strand of CALMIQ010000359.1, from coordinate 10,126 downwards.
CCAGAACCCGATCGAGCAGGCCGGCACCTACCGGCTGCCGGAGGCGCAGCTCGACCGGTTCCTGATGAAGAGCTCGATCGGCTACCCCGATCACGACATCGCCGTCGAGTTGATGGCGCAGGCGGCGAACCGGGACCGCTCGGCCCAGGTCAACCCGGTGATCGCCGCCCACGCGGTGGCGCAGATGTCGAACTTCGCCAACGACGTGCACGTCGAGCCGGCGATCCTGGCCTACATCAGCCGGCTGGCCGAGGAGTCCCGCCGGCACGCCCGGGTGAGGCTGGGGCTGTCGATGCGCGGCTGCCTGGCCTACGTGCGGGCGGCGAAGACCTGGGCGATCTCGAAGGGACGCCCGTTCGTGATTCCCGACGACATCAAGGACCTGGCCGTGCCGGTGATGAGCCACCGGCTGATCCTCAACGCCGAGGCCCAGTTCTCCGGCGTCACCGCCGAGCAGACGATCGACGACCTGGTCGCCGCGGTGACCGCGCCGGCGGACCGGCGCAACTGAGCCGATGTCCCAGCACACCCTCCGCATCCCGATGCCGGCGTTCCTGCGCCGGCTCTGGGTGGCGTCCGAACCGTACCGGGCGGCCGCCCGTCCGGTGCTGGACGCCTGCGGCCGGGTGCTGGCCACCGTGACGCCGTTCGGCTGGACGACGCTGGCGCTGGCCGGGTTCGGCTGGTTGCTGGCGGCCCTGTTCGGCTGGCGGGAACTGGCGCTGCTGGCGGCCGTGCTGCTGGCCGGCTTCGCCATCGCCTGCGGGTTCACCATCGGACGGATGAACCTCGCGGTGACGCTCGAGGCCGACCCGTTGCGGGTGACGGTGGGGGAGTCGTCGGCGGCGCGGGTGAGCGTGACCAACCTGGCCCGGACGCCGGTGCTGCCGATCGGCCTGGAGTTCCCGGTCGGCGAGGCGCTGGGCCGGTTCACCCTGCCGGCGCTCGGCGCCGGGGCCAGCCACGACGAGGTGGTGATCATCCCCACCCAGCAGCGCGGCGTCATCGAACTGGGCCCGGTGGTCACCCAGCGCGGCGACCCGTTCGGCCTGGTCCGGCGTGAGGTGACCTGGACGCAGCGGCTGGAACTGTTCGTGCATCCGCGCCGGGTGCCGCTGGAGCCGCTCGGCGCCGGCCTGCTGCGTGACCTGGAGGGACACACCACCAACGACACCTCGATGAGCGACCTGGCCTTCCACACGCTGCGCGAGTACGCGCCCGGCGACGACCGCCGCTACATCCACTGGCGCTCCTCGGCGAAGGTCAGCTCGGCCAGCGGTTCGGGCACCTTCCTGGTCAAACAGTTCCTGGACACCCGGCGCTCGCACATCGCGGTGGTGGTGGACGCCGACGAGGCGTCCTACGCCGACGAGACGGAGTTCGAGCTGGCCGTCTCGGTGGGCGCCTCGGTGGCCGTCCGGGCGCTGGCCGACGAGATGGACCTGACCATCGTGGTGGGGGAGCACGCCGCGAGCCGGCCGCATCCGGCGCTGGCCCTGGACACCTTCTCCCGCGCCGGCCACGGGCCGTGGCCGCTGGCCCCCTCGACCGGGCGACTCACCCAGCTGGCCCCGGACGTGAGCGTCGCCATCCTGGTCTCCGGCTCGCGGGCCGGCTTCGGTTGCTTCGCGCGGGCCCGGGCACATCTGGCGCCCGAGGTGCACACCTTCGCGATCACCGCCGAGCGCGGCGCGGCGATGGCGCTGCGCCAGGCGTCCGGCATGGCGGTGCTCACCGTCGGCAACCTCAATGACCTGCCACGGGTGCTGCTCGGGGTGAGCGTCCAATGAGGGTGATCCACGCACAGGTGCAGCCGGGCACCACCGGGCGGACGCTGACCGCGCGACTGAAGCTGCTGCAGCCGACCACCCCCGACCTGGTCGACGCCGGCTTCCTGCTGGCCGCCTGCCTGCTGGCGCTGGCCGGCTTCGTCACCGGCTTCGACGACCTGCGCTTCCTGCTGGTGGCCGCGATCGGCCTGGTCGTGGGCGTCTTCGCGGGCCACGTGGCGAACGTGTTCCGCTGGTCGTGGGCGGTCGCGGTGGCGTTCGCCGGCGTCGCCTACTTCCTGCTGGGCGGGCCGCTGGCCGTGCCGCGGCTGGCGCTGGCCGGGTTCCTGCCCACACCGGCGTCGGTGGGCTCGCTGGCCCGCTCGCTGGTGACCGGGTGGATGGAGTTCCTGACCACCCTGCCTCCGGTGGACGGCGACGGCGAGTTCCTGGCGCTGCCGCTGGTGCTCGCGCTGCTGGCCGGCAGCATCGGGCATTGCGTCTCCCGGCGGACGCGCAGCCCGTGGGCCGCCCTGCTGGCACCGGTGCTGCTGCTCGTGACGGTGATCGCCCTGGGCACCCTGGATGCGCCGCTGCTGGTGCCGCAGGGCCTCGGCTTCGCCGCGCTCGCGGTGGGCTGGCTGGCGGTGCGGTTCCCGCGCAGCCGGCGAGTGCTCGGCGCGGGGCGTCCGGGCCGGCTGCAGCTGGGCCTCGGGGCGGGCATGCTGGCCGCCGCCCTGCTCGGCGGACTCGCCGCGGCGCCGGTGCTGCCCGGGGTCGCCGACGGCCGCAGCGTGCTGCGGTCCGAGCTGGAGCCGCCGGTCGACGTCCGGCAGTACCCGACGCCGTTGGCCGGCTTCCGCACCTTCTCGGGGCAGGATCTGAAGCTCTACTGGGACACCCCGCTGCTGCAGGTGGACGGCGTGGCGCCGGGCACGCTGCTGCGGTTGGCGGTGCTCGACCGGTGGTCGGGTGCCACCTGGAGCGGCCTGGGCGCGGGCGCCGCCGAGGGCACCGGCTTCCAGCGGCTCGGCGCCCGGGTGCCGAACCCGCCGCTGGACGGCGTTGTGCAGGCCCGCGTCCGGGTGCTGGACGGCTACGCGGCCAATCCCAGCCTCAACCCGTGGGTGCCGTCGCTGGGCGAGGTCGCCGCGATCGCGTTCGACGGCCCGGGCGCCCAGGACCACCGCGACCACTACCGGTTCAACCTGACCACCGACCAGGGTTTCGTGCCCGACCGGCTGCGGTCCGGCGACGTCCTGGTCGTCGACTCGGCCCCGCTGCCCGGCTACGCGACGATCGCCGGCGACCCGGCGCCGGGCGACGGCGACCGGCAGGACGACGCCGCCTCGGCCTTCCTGGCCTCGGTCACCCAGCGGCTTGCCTCGGGGGACGCCGAGCAGTGGGCCCAGCTGGGTTTCGTGGCGCAGGCGCTGCAGCAGGGCGCCTGGAGCGACGGCACCCGCGCCGGCGAGGAGCAGTACCTGCCCGGCCACGGCCAGTACCGGCTGAACCGGTTCGTCACCGAGCCGCAGTTCGTCGGCAGCGACGAGCAGTATGCCGCCACCTTCGCGCTGATGGCCAGCCGGCTGGGCTACCCGGCCCGGGTGGTCTTCGGTGCCCAACTGCCGGCCGGCGGCGAGGTGCGCGGCAAGGACGTCCAGGCCTGGGTCGAGTTGTCGGTGGAGGGCCACGGCTGGGTCAGCGTGCCGGCCTCGGTGTTCACCCCCGATCGCAGCAAGAAGCCCGAAGAGAACCAGCGGCAGAACAACGACCAGGAGTCGATCAAGAACGTCCCGCCCCCCAATCCGGTGCCGCCGCCGGGCACCTACGACGAGATGACGGACACCGATCCGGCCTCGGCCCGTGCCGAACTGCCGGCGGCCGAACAGTTCTGGCGGGCGTTCTGGGCGGTGCTGCGCTGGGCCGGTCCGCCGCTGGCGCTGATCGGGCTGATCGTCGGGACCATCCTGGGACTGAAGGCGCTGCGCAGCCGCGGACGCCGCACCCGCGGGCCGGCGTCCACCCGGATCGCCGGCGGCTGGGACGAGGTGCTGGACGCCGCCCGGGACGCCGGCCGTCCGGCGCCCGCCGGGGCGACCCGGCTGGAGGCGAGCGCGGCGCTGGGCCGCGACGACGTCCGGAGCCTGGCCGTCGAGGCGAACGCAGCAGTCTTCGGGGCGGGCGAGATCAGCGGCGCCCGGGTGGACGACTACTGGGGCCGGGTGGCGGCGGCGCGCCGCGCCCTGGTGCGGGATCTGCCCTGGTGGCGGCGTCCGCTGGCCCGGTTGAACCTGGCCTCACTGGTGCTGCCGACGTCCGATTCGCTCAGCCGGCCGCGGTGGTGGCGTCGGTTGCGGGCACGGACGGGACCGTGAGCCCCTCCCGGCGGCGGATCCAGGCGATCACCCGGTAGGTGACCGGCAGGAACAGCACCTCGACCAGCACCTTGTAGACGAACCCGACCAGCGTGTAGTTCAGCAGCGTCGGCCAGTCCAGGCTGCCGCCGCCCATGAACGCCCCCAGCGGGCCGAAGGCGATCAGGCAGAACACCAGGGTGTCGGCGAACTCGCCGACCACGGTCGACCCGACCAGCCGCACCCAGAGCCGGCGCGGCCCGAAGGTGTCCCTGATCCAGACCAGCACGACGGCGTTCAGGAACTGGCCGGCGAGGTAGCCGGCCAGGCTGGCCACCACGATCCGCGGCACGAAGCCGAGCACCGCGTTCCAGGCGTCGTTGTTCGGCCAGTCGTCCGCGGGGGGCGCCGCGGCCACCACCGCGAAGGTGAGCGACATCAGCGCGGCCAGCACGAAGCCGGTCCAGATCGCCCGGCGCGCCTTCGCCAGCCCGTACACCTCCGCCAGCACGTCGCCCAGCACGTAGGTGAGCGGAAACAGGAACGCCCCGCCGTCGGTGATGATCGGCAGCACCGGGAAGCCACCGATCTCGACGGACGGGCCGAACTGGATCAGCTTGGTCGCCGACACGTTCGAGATCAGCAGCAGCCCGCAGAAGGCCGCCAGCACCAGGTCATAGGTGGGGCGCACGGGAAGGCGCGGCTCGGTCACGGGCAGGTAGCCTACAGCGCCCGGGGGAGACGAATCCGCGGCGGTTGCCCGTCGTCCTCGCCGACCGGCAGGTGAGGTGGCAGGCTAGTGCCATGACCGACTTCGACCCAACGATGCCCGACGAGTCCGAGCAGCTCGACCAACTCCAGGCGGACGATTCGCTGATCGACCGGGGGGTCGCCGACGTGCTGGACGAGGGCTACGTCGCGCCGGAGAAGTGGTCACCGGCGCAGGGCTACGGCAACACGCGGGCCGAGATGCGGCACGGCGAGACCCTCGACCAGCGGATCGCCCAGGAGGAGCCGGACGTCGCCCCCGCCGACGTCGCCTGGAACGACGATCCGGCCGAGCGGCGGCAGGTGGGCAAGCGGCGCTCGGGCCGGCTGGTGGACGCCGACGGCGGCTACGGGATGGCGGACGACGAGCCGGAGAGCATCGGTCACGACGTCGGCTTCGCCGGTGGTGCGGCCAGCGCCGAGGAGGCCGCGATGCACATCATCGACGACTACGAGGACGATGACGACGACTGAGTTGTATCCGCCCATCGAGCCCCATCGGAGCGGCCGGTTGGAGGTCGGTGACGGGCATCGCCTGTACTGGGAGGAGTGCGGCAACCCCGACGGCAAGCCGGTGGTGTTCGTGCACGGTGGCCCGGGCGGCGGCAGTGGCCCGGTGCACCGGCGGTTCTTCGACCCGGCACGCTACCGGATCGTGCTGTTCGACCAGCGCGGCTGCGGACGCAGCACGCCGCACGCCAGCGCCGCGGACGCCGACCTGAGCAGCAACACCACCTGGCACCTGGTCGCCGACCTGGAACGGCTGCGGGTCGCGCGCGGCATCGAACGCTGGCAGGTGTTCGGCGGGTCGTGGGGCAGCACGCTGGCGCTGGCCTACGCGCAGACGCACCCGGACGTCGTCACCGAACTGGTGCTGCGCGGCATCTTCACGCTGCGCCGCAGCGAACTCGACTGGTACTACAACGGGGGCGCGGCAAACCTCGCGCCGCAGTGGTGGGAACGTTTCGAGGCGCCGCTGCGGGCCCGGTTCGGCGACCTGCCGGCCGGCTTCGACCGGATCGCCGGCTACCACGAGCTGCTCGCCGATCCTGACCCGGCGGTGCACCGTCCCGCCGGGGTGGCCTGGACGACCTGGGAGGCGGCGACGTCCACCCTGGAGTTCTCCCAGGCGCTGGTGGACGAGTTCTCCGACCCCGCCTTCGCCCTGGCCTTCGCGCGGATCGAGAACCACTACTTCGTCCACGGCGGCTGGCTTGCGGAGGGTCAGCTGATCGCCGGGGTGGACGCCATCCGGTCGATTCCGGCGGTGATCGTGCAGGGCCGCTACGACCTCCCGTGCCCGGCGCGGACCGCCTGGGATCTGCATCGGGCCTGGCCACAGGCCGATCTGCGGTTGGTGCAGGCCGGCCACGCGGCCACCGAGCCGGCGATCGCCGCGGAACTCGTCCGGGCCACGGACTCCTTCGCCTGAGTGTGCCGGCACGATTGGCGGCGGCGGGTACCCTCGATGACTACCCCGATCAAAGGAGATCCGATGACCAACGATCCCAACGACGTCGGCGACGATCCCGACAACGGCGGCGACATCGCCTCCGGCTTCGGTGATTCCGTCGTGACCGGACCCGTGTCCGACGAGAAGGTCGAGTTGATGAGACAGTGGGCGGCGACCCACTCGGGCCCCCCGGCGTCCGACCCGGGCGACGGTCAATCCGGGGCCACCGACTGAACCCTGCCGATTGAACCCCGGGGACGGTTCCGACGGTTCGGGTGAACCGTCGGAGCCGTCCCCGTTCTGCGCCTCGCGTCGCCGCCGGCCGCCGTCCCGGTCTCGGCATCGGTCACCCGAGGGTGAGCCGCCGCTGCCCTGGATAGCCTGCTGGCATGCCTCACCCGACCACGGACGCCGTGCCGCAGGCCGCCCCCGGGGCCTTGCGCCAGTCGCGGATGGCGGTGGCCGTGCTCTTCGTCCTCGCCGGTGCCGTGATGGGCGGCTGGGCCGGACGCATCCCGTCGGTGCGCGACCAGCTGGGGGTTTCGGACGGCGAGTGGGGGCTGATCGTGCTGGCTGCGCCGGTCGGCGTCCTGCTGTCGCTGCTGGTGCTGTCCCGGATCATCACCCGGACGGGTGCGCGCACGCCGTCCATCGCCGGCGCGGCGGGCATGCTGGTGCTGGTGCCGGTCGCGGCACTGGCCATCACCCCGCTGGCCCTGGTCGGCTGCCTGCTGGCCCTCGGCCTGGCCCAGGGTCTGCTGTTCGGCCCGATGAACGCCCTGGCCGTCGAGGTCGAACGCGGCTACGGCCGCAGCATCCTCTCCTCGTTCCACTTCTGGTTCAGCGGCGGCCAGTTCCTGGGCGGCATGCTCGGCGTCCTGGCCGGGGTGCTGCACCTGCCGCCCGCGATCCAGTTGGCGGCGTCCAGTCTGCTGCTCGCCGCGCTCTACCTGGCCACCCTGCGGTTCCTGCCCGACACCCAACGGGTCACCGGTGACCCGCCCGCGCTGCACGAGCCGCTGAGCGCCGTGCCGGACGCCGATCCGCCCCGGGCGCGTTCGTGGACGCCGCAGCTGGCCCTGCTGGCCGCGATCGGCTTCCTCACCTCGATCAACGAGGGCGGCGCGGTGCAGTGGAGTGCCCAGTACAGCGTCTCGCTGGGCGGCGGCATCGCCATCGGATCGCTCACCCTGGTCTGCTACTCGCTGGCCATCGCCGTCGTCCGCCTGGTCGGTGACCGGATCGTCGAGACCCTCGGCCGTCGCCTCTTCCTGCAGCTGTCGGCCGCGATCTCGGCCCTCGGGCTGGGCGCCGGCCTGCTGATCGGCACCGTGCCGGCGGCCCTGATCGGCTTCGCCTGCCTGGGCATCGGCAGCGGCTGCATCGTGCCGACCGTGATGACGCTGGCCGGGAACCAGCCGTCGGTGCCGTCGGCGAAGGCGGTGGCCCTGATCAGCCTGGGGGAGTGGCCCGCCTTCCTGCTCGGCCCGCCCGTGATCGGCGGGCTGGCCGAACTCGTCGGGCTGCGGGCGGCCCTGGGCGTGATCGTGGTCGGGGCACTGCTGATCGTGCTGTTCGCCGGCTTCGTGCGTGACCGCGCGGTCACCCCGGCCGGCTCCTGAGGCCCGGACGTTCCCTCAGGGCATCCCGACCACGCGATCGGCACGCGCCCGGGTCGCGGCCACCAGGCGAGCGTTCGGCTCGTCCACCTCGCCCACCCAGAACGCCGCGTGCTCGGCGGTGTCGCCGTGCCCCAGCCGGCGTCCGACCAGCCGTTGCCGGCGCTCGGCGTCGTCCAGGTCGAGGTACCAGACCTCGTCCAGTTCGGCACGGACGGCGTCCCAGCCGTGCTGGTCGTGCAGCAGGTAGTTGCCCTCGGTGACCACCAGCGGCACCTCCGGCTCGACCCGGACGGCGCTGCCGATCGACTCCTCCAGGTCGCGGTCGAAGCGCGGCGCATACAACGGCCCGGTCTGGCCGCGCAGCCGGCGCAGCAGCGCGACATAGCCGTCGACGTCGAAGGTGTCCGGGGCGCCCTTGCGGTCGCGGCGTCCGAGCCGGATCAACTCGGCGTTGGCCAGGTGGAAGCCGTCCATGCCCACCACCACCATCGCCGCACCGAGTCGCTGCGCCAGCAGCGCCGACAGCGTCGACTTGCCGGCGCCCGGCGGCCCGACCAGGCCGAGCAGCCGGCGTCCGCCGGCGCCGGCGAGAGCGGACGCCGCCTCGACGGCGTCGGCGAGGGTGAGAGTCGGCGGCTGGCTCGGCATGGTGACCAGCATGGCGCAGCAGCCGTGGCCGCGAGTGCCGGACCCGCGGGCTAGGCTTTCCCCGTCCGATTCGAGGAGGAAGATTGCGAAAAGCCGACAGCGAACCGTCACAGCCCACCGGGGTGCGCCGGATCACCGTTCCATCGTCGGTCGACATGGTCAACGTGCTGGGTCCACGCGACGAGTTCCTGGGCATCCTCGAGCGCGAGTTGTCCGCCGACGTCCATGTCCGCGGCAACGAGGTGACCTTCACCGGTGACCCGGGTGACGTCATCGTGGCCGCCGAGGTGCTCACCGAGTTGATCACCATCGTCCGGACGGGGCAGGGGCTCACCGCCGACGCCGTCGAGCGGGTGGTCGGGATGACCGCGATGCAGGCCGAGACCCTCCGGCCGGCCGAGGTGCTCACCCAGAACATCCTGTCCAGCCGGGGCCGGACGATCCGCCCCAAGACGCTGAACCAGAAGCGCTACGTGGACGCCATCGACGCCCACACGGTGGTCTTCGGCATCGGCCCGGCCGGCACCGGCAAGACCTACCTGGCGATGGCGAAGGCCGTCCAGGCGTTGCAGGCCAAGGAGGTCAACCGGATCATCCTGACCCGGCCCGCCATCGAGGCAGGCGAGCGGCTCGGCTTCCTGCCCGGCACGCTCACCGACAAGATCGACCCGTACCTGCGGCCGCTCTACGACGCGCTGCACGACATGATCGACCCCGATTCGGTGCCCCGGCTGCTGACCGCCGGCACCATCGAGGTGGCGCCGCTGGCCTATATGCGTGGCCGGACGCTGAACGACGCGTTCATCATCCTCGACGAGGCGCAGAACACCTCGATGGAGCAGATGAAGATGTTCCTGACCCGGCTGGGTTTCGGCTCGAAGGTGGTGGTGACCGGCGACGTCACGCAGGTCGACCTGCCCACCGGCACCCGGTCCGGGCTGCGCATGGTCCAGGGCATTCTCGACGGCCTGGACGACATCGCCTTCTGCCAGCTGACCAACCACGACGTGGTCCGGCACAAGCTGGTCGGCCGGATCGTGGCCGCCTATGACCGGTTCGAGTCCACCCAGCGTCCTTCCCCCGAGCGCAGGGAGCGCCGATGACCGTCGAGATCAACAACGAGTCCGGCGTCGAGGTCGACGAGCAACGGCTCGTGGCCCTGGCCCTGTTCGCCCTCGACAGCCTGCGCATCCACCCGCAGGCGGAGCTCTCGATCCTGCTGGTCGACACCGACACCATGGCCGCCTACCACGAGAAGTACATGGACGAGCCCGGCCCGACCGACGTGCTCAGCTTCCCGATGGACGAGCTGCGTCCGCCCAAGGACGGCGAGGAGCCCCCGCTGGGCATGCTCGGCGACATCGTGCTGTGCCCCGAGGTGACCGCCGCCCAGGCGTCCGACTCGAACCGGACGCCGGAGGAGGAGGCCGACTACCTGCTGATCCATGGCCTGCTGCACCTGCTCGGCTACGACCACGCCGAACCGGAGGAGAAGAAGGTGATGTTCGG
>CALMIQ010000358.1 GCA_937863965.1 uncultured Micropruina sp. | reverse complement strand
TGGCTGACCGAGAAGGCGGCGCCGCCGGGGTCGGCCAGCGTCGCCGACCGGAACGGGAGGCCCGGCACCTCGGACGGCGGGGAGAGCACGGCACCGCCCGCAGCGGCCGCCGCGGCGACCGCCGCCTCGACGTCGGCGATCCAGAAGTCGACGTCCCAGCGGGCGGCCCCGGGCGCCTCGACACCCACCGCGACCACGTCGCGCGGCACCGGCTGGGTCGGCTCACCGCCCACGTAACCGGGCAACCGCCACAGGCTGCTGCCTCCGTACGCCTCCCGCCGCCAGCCGAACACCTCGCCGTAGAACTCCTCGACAGCGCCGAGATCCGGGACGGTCAGCGCGCTCATCGACCAGGCACTCGGCTCGTTCACCAACTCGGCGCCCTGCCGGCCCACGGGCTGGGTCGCACACAACACGGCGCCGGACGGATCGGCCAGTACGACCAGCACGGACGCCGGCGAGAGGTCCATCGGGCCGGCCAGCACCCGGCCGCCGGTCCGCTCCGCCCGGCGCGCGGCCTCGTCCACGTCGTCGACGCGCACCTCGGTGATCCAGGCGGGAGGGACGTCGGCGCCGGCTTCGGCGGCCGGCCCGATGCCCGCCACCTCCTTGCCGCGCAGGCGGGCCAGGGCATAGCCGGAGTCCTGTTCGAAGGTCCAGCCGAAGACCCGCCGATAGAAGGCGGTCGCCTCGTCCAGATCGGCGGCGAGGCAGGTGACCCAGTTGGGCACCCCATGCGGGTAGCTCGATCGTTCGCTCATGCCCTCAGGCTAGACCTATTTACTAGGTTTTTCCAAGTATCTACTTGGATTGTACGATCTTGTCGTGTCGAAACGCACCTACGACGACTCCTGCGGCATCGCCCGGGCCCTCGACCTGGTGGGCGATCGGTGGACCCTGCTGGTGGTCCGTGAGCTGTTGCTCGGCCCCAAGCGCTACACCGACCTGCAGGCCGCGCTCCGGCGGATCGCCCCGGACATCCTGGCCCAGCGGCTGCGCGATCTCGAGGCAGGCGGTCTGGCCGAGCGCACCGAACTCGCCGGCCCCGGCCGGGCCCGGGTCTACCGACTCACCGGACGCGGGCGCGAGCTGCAGCCGGTGCTGCTGGCGCTGGGCCGGTTCGGCAGCCGGCTGCCGCTGCCCGATCACCCCGCGGAACTCAGTCCGGACGCCACCGCCGTCGCCCTGCTCACGGTGTTCCGGCCAGAGCGGGCGGCCGGCGTGTCGGCCCGGATCGCGCTCGTCCTGGGCATCGAACGCTTCACCGTGCGGCTGGACGACGGACGCCTGAGCATCGACCGCGAACCGGACGCCGATCACGACGCGTTGCTCGAAACCACGCCGGGAGTGCTCACCCAGGTGCTCTGGCACGGCCTCCCGACGGAGGACGCCGAGGCGTCCGGCCGGCTCCGGATCAGCGGTGACCGTGCCGCGGTCGATGCGTTCCTCGGGGTGTTCTCCGGACGGCTCGACCCGGTCGGCTGAGCGGCCCGCCTCAGCCGAAGATGCGGAAGTCGACCTTGCCGTTGACCAGGTCGGCGGCCACCAGGGTGGCGGTGATCTCCGCGCCCAGCCGGAGCCGGCGTCCGCCCTTGACCCGGGCCTCGACCGCCGGCTCGCGCAGCTGCAGCCGCCCGGCGCCGCGGTCGGGGTCGACGTCGATCAGCAGGCCGGTGAACTCCCGCCCGATCCCCGGCGCCAGCACCATCGCCTCCACCAGGTCGACGATGCCGCGTTCGTACCTGCCCGATCGGCGGGCCGACGCCTCCATCTCGGACGGCAGCTCGTCCAGCGCCGCCAGCACCCAGTCGGGTACGGGCTCGCCCGCGCACAGCGCGACGCAGATCTCGCCGGCGTACCGGTCGGCGAGCCGGCGCAGCGGCGCCGTGACGTGCGCGTACGGGGCGGCGATGGCGGCATGCTCCGCGCCCCGCGGGGCGCCGTCGGTGAACGAGTCGTAGCCGGCGCCGCGGAAGAGCGTCGTGCAGGCGTTCAGCATCGCCGCCTCCCGCGGCACCGCGGCGTCCAGGCAGCGGACGAAGTCGGGGTAGGGCATCCTCTGCGGCCACGAGATGCCGAGACCCTGCGCGATCCGGCGCAGCCGGTTCACGGCGTGGTCCTCGGCCGGCGGCAGCGTCCGCAGGATGCCGATGCCGGCGTCCAGCATCAGCCGGGCGGCGGCCATGCCGGTGAGCAGCGAGATCTGGGCGTTCCAGCCCTCGCAGGGCAGCGTCGTCCGGAAGTGCAGGGTCCAGGTGCCGCCCTCGACCCGGACCTCCTGCTCGGGCACCCCGAGGCTGACCCCGCCGCGTTCGCGTTCGGCCGCCTCGCGCAGCCGGCCGACCTCGGCGAGCAGAACCAGGACGTCCTCCGCCCCGCCCGCATCCAGCAGGCGCTGCACCTCGTCGTAGGAGTACCGGCGGCGGCTGCGGACGCGGGCGCGGGCCACCGAGGACGCCGTCGGTGCGCCCGCGGCATCCAGCCGGATCTCCCAGACCAGCGCGGGCCGCACCACGTCCGGCAGCAGGCTCGCGGCACCCTCGCTGAGCGCCTCCGGGTGCAGCGGCGTCCGCCGGCTCGGTGCGTACAGCGTCTCGACCCGCTGGTGACATTCGGCGTCCAAAGCGCCGCCGGGCGTGACGAAGGCCGCGACGTCCGCGATCGCATAGCGGAGGAGGTAACCGTCGCCGTCCCGGCGGATGTGCAGCGCCTGGTCGAGGTCCATCGATCCCTCGGGATCGATGGTGACGAACGGCACCTCGGTCAGGTCCCGGTCGGGCAGCCGGGCATCGGCCACGGCCGCGTCCGCCTCGGCGAGCACCTCCTCGTCGAACTCGTCGGGGACGCCGAGCGACTCCCGCAGCTGGGCCAGCCCCTGCCGCAGCGGCGCGGGCACCTGGTCGAGAAAGGCGACATAGCGGGTGGGCATCAGCGACCTCCGTTCGGCGTCGAGCTCACCCTAGCGGCGCCCGTTGCCCGAGCCGGTCAACGGCTGCGGGACCTTCAACGCTCCCACGGACGTCCGGATCGCGGCGGTGATCGCGGTGATCGGAGCGTCGGTGCGCTGCAGCACCGCAGCCCACAGCGGCACCAGTTCGTCCTCGTAGATGTGGCCGTGGCCGGCGGGCGTGTCCAGGCTGGTCAGCATGTCGGTGCTGATCTGGAACCAGGTCACCAGCGGCCACCAGCGCAGCGAGGCGTTGACATCGGTGCCGGCCCGCTCGCGCATCCAGTCCGGCTCGCGCCAGGCCAGGTCGGCGGTGAACCGGCACATCGGGTCGGAGGCGTGCTGGACATACACCACCCGCGGCGTCGCCCACTCCCCCAACGGACGCCCGTACGCGTCGGCGACCAGCTCGGTCGGCGTCGTGACGAACCTGATGTGGCGTCCGTTGTCGATCACCGGCGTGATCTCGGGCGATCCCCGCATCCGTGACCTGGTCAGATCGTGGGCGATCTCGGTGAACCCCGGGGTGCCGATCCAGAGCGCCCCGTCCACCTTGGCCAGCATGTCGTCGGCGTCGACGAACGCCCCGTGCCCGCCGTAGGAGCCCAGCGACTCGCCGCTGACGTACACCTTCGGACGCGCCTCGGCGGGCAGGTCGGCGATGGCCTCGTCCAGGGCCGCGAAGAGTGCCCGGGCACAGGCCCGCGGGGTCTCCGCATCGGCGAGGAAGACGAAGGCGCTGGCCAGCTTCGAGTACTGCACCGACACCGTCGCACAGTCGCCATGGGTCAGGTATTCGACGGCCTGGACGGAGAACTCGTCCACCCAGCCGCGTCCGGCGGGGGTGTCGATCACCAGGGTGCCGCGGGTCAGCGCCCCCGTCCGCCGCACCTCGGCCATCGCCAGTTCGACCGCCTCGTCGACCCCGCCGGCCCCCAGCGAGGCGTAGACCCGGATCGGTTCGGCGGCGGGCTCGCCGACCACCGCCGCGATCCCGGCCGCGGTCGGGCCGCAGGCGGTGAAGATCTGGCCGCGCCGGCCCAGGTCGTCCCAGGACTGGGCGGAGCCGGGCGAGCCGCTGCGGGTCGGCAGCTGCGGCGCCTGCACCCCACGCGGACGCCGCCGGTTCAGCTTGTCGGCCTGCCGGGAGATCCGTTCCAGCGCCTGGTGGAAGACCATCCGGTTCACCATCCGCAGCACGACGATGGCCACCACCAGCGCCCCGGTGATGGACAGCACGGACGGCAGGAAGAGGTCGAGTCCCTGGCTGATCCAGGTGGTGAACGCGGCGATGGCGCGAATCAGCAGCATCAGCAGCACCATGGTGGCCAGCGCGACCGCCGTCGAGGCGATGTCGTGCCAGACCGGGCGCTCGGGCATGCCCACCAGCCGCGCGGTCTCACGGTGCTCGCGCACCGACCACCACCAGCCGAGAACCACCAGCGCCAGACCCAACACGGCGAGAATCCAGAACCCACCGGGCATGTGCCAGCTGACCTGCACCTCGAGATCCAGCAGTCGCATGACCGCGTCCACGGTCATCTCGAGCAGGTAGCCGACCAGATACCCGACGGCGGCGCTGACCCCGCCGACCAGGCCCTGCGACAGCCACTGCCGGGGCAGCAGGCTGGGCGCGAAGGTGACCAGGAACATCGCCAGCCCGAGGACCAGCCCGACCCCTGACCAGGCGCCCATGCGGACTCCTCTCGCCGACCTTCGCCTCACCCTAGTAGGTGGTTCCCGCGGCGGACCGGAACCGCCGCGAGTTTCATCACGGAGGGCTCCGGCGCGCCCGGGAGACCGCGGAAGGAGTGTTCGCGGAGTCCCGGCCTAGGCTGGACGGCATGAAGCCCGCCAAGGACGTGAATACTGCGGCCGTGACCGCCGTCGGCCTGATCGGTGGCTGGCTGGCCGCCCGCGAGTCCGGCGTCCGCCCACTCGGTGGCGTGCTACTCGGCCTGGCCGGCGTCTGGTCGGCCCGCACCTGGTATGCCCGTCATGGACTGGGCGGCGCCGCCGCGCTGTCGGCGCTGTACCTGGCTGCTTTCGGGTTGTCCCATCCCCTGGCCAAGCGGATCGGCGCCTGGCCGTCGGTGCTCACCGTCACCGCGGTCGCCTCCGGTGCCGCGCATCTGGCCTCGGACGCCGAGAAGTAGCCGCCTCCGACACCGGGCCCTGCACCCCGCCCGGCCCGGTCAACCTCCGCGCGGAAGCCTCGACTCGACCTGGTCGCGGTTCCGCCAACCTCTGCAGGCGGCTGCCGCAGTCGCCCCGGGCGGTAGGACTCAGTGCAGCTGATCGTGCCTGGCGATCTCATGGTCGTGGTTGGCGACCGGCGGCGGCACGGCCGGCGCCCGCATCTCGGCCAGATCGTCGCCACGCCGCTCGCGGCGCAGCGCCTCGACGACCCAGTCGATCACCTCGGCCGTCGCCTGCGTCCTGGTGGTGACGTCGACGATCGCCGCCCGCAACCGCTCGACCGGAGGTCCGAGCAGACCGCAACCGTGCGGGTGCGCCGAGATCACGGTGGCCGCCAGCAGCGCCTCCACGGCCAGCAGCCGTTCGACCAGGTCGAGCACGTCCTCGGTGAGCCTGATCGACGAATAGGCCATCGACGAGTGGTCCTCCACGCCGTCCCCGACGATGGTGCCGGTCAGTGAGATCGGCGTGGCGGCGTGCTTCACCCGGGAGACCAGGGCCGAGGCCGTCTGGGTCAGGATCACCGGGGTGACGTAGCCGGTGGCCGCGGCGACCGCCTGCACCTGGTCGGCGAGCGGAACGCCCTGCCGGAGCCGACGCACCAGGATCGCCACCCGCCGCTCGGCGAGCCCGGCCAGGTGCGCCAGCGCGATCCGGAGCCCGTCGAAGCCGATCGCGATGTTGGTGATCGAGAAGTTCCCGTTCGACAGGAAGACTCCCCGTTCGAGGTCGAGGAACGGGTTGTCCGGGGCGCAGTTCAGTTCGACGATCAGCGTCCGCTCGAGTTCGTCCAGGTGGTCGATCAGTGCGCCGTGCACCTGCGGGACGGTGCGCAGCGAGATCGGGTCCTGCAGCGAGGCGCTCCCGCGGCGGCCGCC
This sequence comes from uncultured Micropruina sp., assembly GCA_937863965.1. Classification (GTDB taxonomy): domain Bacteria; phylum Actinomycetota; class Actinomycetes; order Propionibacteriales; family Propionibacteriaceae; genus Micropruina. Next base: position 38 of record CALMIQ010000358.1, on the reverse strand, counting down.
GGCGAGGTCGCCGCCGGCCAGGACGTCGCGGATGCGGC
>CALMIQ010000357.1 GCA_937863965.1 uncultured Micropruina sp. | reverse complement strand
CGGAGCGGGGGCTGAGCCGCTCGTGCGGGAGGGTCTCCCAGGCCGGGTAGTAGGCCACCGCCTGCTCGCCGAGCAGCGACTGCAGCGAACTCGTGGCCGCCTCCGCCTCGCGGTAGGTGGAGGTGATCAGCAGCGTCGAGCGGCCGGAGCCGGCGGTCAGCGCCGCCACCAGCACCGGGCGCAGGGCCTCGGGTGCGGTCAGATCGAGCGCGCGCAGGCGTCCGCCCCGGGCGTCCGACACGGCCGCTGCGATGGTGGGGTCGGAGGCGACGAGTTCAACCAGGCCCGACAAAGTCACCGGGCAACCTTAGTACCCTGCGCCGGCGGACCACGACGAGATCCCGGGTCGGGCCCGGGAGGACGGGGAGGCGGTCGCGGGCTCCGTCACCCGGCGAACGCCAGGTGCCCTGCCGCGAGATCCCGGGTCGAGCCCGGGATGACGGGAAGACGCCGGGCCGACGAGAGCCCGCCCGCCTTCCGTCATCCCGGCGAATGCCGGGATGACGGGTCGAGGACGGACCGCCGCCACTACGCCTTGATGCTGCCGAACTGGACGCCCTTGACGCATTGGACGGCTCCGTCGGAGACCTTGGCCTTGATCTCGAACTTCTTGCTCTCGCCCGGGGCGAGGGCCTTGACCACCTTGAAACCGCGGCCCATCACGTCACCGGTCGCGGTGGTCCAGCTGATCGTGACGAGGAAGTCCGTCACGGCCTTCTGGGACGACGTCAGCTCGCCCTTCACGGTCTGCCTGCCGGCGGTGGTCTTGCACTCCCCCAGGGCGAGATCGCGGATCGCGCCCTGGGGGTCCTTGACGGCAGGCGGCACCGGCAGGTCGGTCGGCGAGACCCGGGCCGGATCCACCGACGGCCCGGTGTTCGCCGCCGTGGGGCTGGGCGTGGGTGCGCCACCACAACCCGTGAGTGCCAGACCCAGGACGACGCCGGCAACCGCTGTCGATACGCGCTTCATGATCTCCTCGTTGAACGACGGACTAGGGGTCAGGACCGGTCGGCGCGTCGGCGGCGTGCGACCACCAGCAGCAGGGCTCCGAGCAGGAGGACGCCGGCGCCCAGCAGGCCCAGCTGGAGCGAGGCGCTGCTGCCGGTCTGCGGCAGTTCCGGCTTCGGGTCCGGCTTGTTCACCTCGAGGGTGAGGGTGTCGGGTGCCTCCAGGATGCGGCAGGCCACATCGTTGGAGTCGGAGCAGTACTGCGCGGTGACCGTGGCCACGTTGACGATCTGCCCGGCCTTGGCGTCCGCCTCGGTCACCCGGTAGGCGGCAGCCGTGCAGGTCATCGACTCCGACGGTGCCAGCGTGTCGGACGGGCATTCGGTCGTCCCGACCATGGGGTCGGTGACCACCACGCCGGTCAGCGTGGTGTTGCCGGTGTTGGTCACCTCGAAGCTGAAGTTCACCAGGTCACCCTGCTTCAGTGTGCCCGCGGCGTCCGACGACTTCACCAGCGCGATGCCCGGGTTGGTCTCGATCGGCGTCGTGACCGTCGAGTCGCCCGTGACCGGCTCGCCCGTCGGCGGCGTCCCGGACGCCGTCGCCGTGTTCACGACCTGACCGGCGTCCACATCGGCCTGAGTCAGCGTGTCGGTCGCCGTGCACGTCGTGGACTCCTGCGGAGCCAGCACGTCGACCGGGCAATCCACCGCTCCCACCTTGGGATCGGACACGTTCACCGAAGTCAACGTCACATTGCCGGTGTTGGTCACTAGGAACGTGTACTCGATCGTCGAACCCGCGTTGTTGCCCGACGGCGTCCCGGCGGTCTTGACCAGGCTGATCGAAGGCTCCGCCGGAATCGGGGTGTCCGTGGAGTCCTCCGGCGTCACCGGATCTCCACCGTTCGGCGGCGTCCCGGTCGCGATCGCCGTGTTCGACACGTGACCCGCATCCACGTCGGCCTGCGTCAGCGTGTAGGTCGCCGTACAGGTCGTGGTCTCCTCCGGCGCCAGGGTGGCCACCGCGCAGTCGACCGCACCGACCTTCGGGTCGGAGACGCCGACATCGGTCAGCGTCACGTTGCCGGTGTTCTCCAGCACGAACGTGTACTCGATCGTCGAACCGGCGGTGTTGCCGGACGGCGTCCCGGCCTGCTTGTCGAACGACATCGCCGGCGCGGCCGGAATCGACGTGGTGACCGTCGAGTCGTTCGTCACCGGCTCACCGGTCGGCGGCGTCCCGGACGCCGTTGCCGTGTTCACGACCTCACCGGCGTCCACATCGCCCTGGGTCAGCGTGTACGTCGCCGTACACGTAGTGAACGCCTCCGGCGCCAACACGTCGACCGGGCAATCCACCGCACCCACCTTGGGGTCGGACACGCTTACGGACGTCAGCGTCACATTGCCGGTGTTCGTCACCAGGAACGAGTACGCGATCGTCGAACCCGCGGTGTTGCCCGACGGCGTCCCGGCGCTCTTGACCAGGGTCATCGCCGGCGCGCCGGCGATCGGCGTGGTGACCGTCGAGTCGTTCGTCACCGGGTCGCCGGCCGGCGGAGTGCCGGACGCCGTCGCGGTGTTCACGACCTCACCGGCGTCCACATCGGCCTGGGTCAGCGTGTACGTCGCCGTGCACGTCGTGGACGCCTCCGGCGCCAGCACGTCGACCGGGCAATCCACCGCACCGACCTTGGGATCCGCGACGCTCACCGACGTCAACGTGACGTTGCCGGCGTTGGTCACCAGGAACGAGTACGCGATCGTCGAACCGGCGGTGTTGCCCGAGGGCGTCCCGGCGGTCTTGGTCAGGCTGATCGACGGGTCTCCCGGAATCGGGGTGTCGGTGATGTCCGTCGGCTCCTCCGGGTCGCCGGTGGGCGACGTCCCGGTCGCGGTCGCCGAGTTGGACACGTGACCGGAGTCCACGTCGGCCTGGGTCAGCGTGTACGTCGCCGTGCACGTCGTGGTCTCCCCCGGGGCCAGCACGTCGACCGGGCAGTCGACCGCGCCCACCTTCGGATCGGACACCCCGATATCGGTCAGGGTCACGTTGCCGGTGTTCTCCAGCAGGAACGTGTACTCGATCGTCGCGCCGACCTGATTGCCGGACGGCGGCCGGGCCTGCTTGTCCAGCGACAGGCCCGGCGCGGACGCGATCGGCGTCCTCACCGTGGAATCGGCCGTCACCGGCTCACCCGTCGGCGGCGTCCCGGACGCCGTCGCCGTGTTGACCACCTCACCGGCGTCCACATCGCCCTGGGTCAGCGTGTAGGTCGCCGTGCAGGTGGTGCTGCCCTGCGGGACCAGCGGGGTGTCGGGGCAGGAGACCGCACCGACCTTCGGGTCGACGACGTTCACCGAAGTCAACGTCACATTGCCGATGTTGCTGACCAGGAAGCTGTACTCGATCGTCGAGCCGGCGGTGTTACCCGACGGCGTCCCCGCGGACTTCACCAGGGAGATCGCCGGTCCCGACCCGATCACGGTGTCGGTCGAGTCGGTGGGCGTCACCGGATCGCCGACGGGCGGCGTCCCGGTCGCGGTCGCGGTGTTGGCGACCTGGCCGGCGTCCACGTCGGCCTGGGTCAGCGTGTACGTCGCCGTGCAGGTCGTGGTCTCCCCCGGCGCCAAAGCGTCCACCGGGCAGGCCACGGCGCCGACCTTGGGATCGCTCACGCTCACCGCGGTCAGGGGTGCGCTGCCGGTGTTCTCGAGCACGAAGCTGTAGGCGATGGTGTCGCCCGCATTGGTGCCCGACGGCACGCCGGCCTGCTTGTCCAGGGTCATGGCCGCCACGTCGACCGTGGCGTCGTCGGAGTCGGTGGTGGTGATCGAGCCGGCGGTGCCCGTCACGGACGCCACGTTGGTGAGGGCTTCGGTGAGTCCCGCCACCGTGCAGGTCCAGGTCTCGCTCGCCCCGACACCGAGGGTGTCGAAGGTGCGGGCGCAGCCTGGCGCCCGCTCGTCGGTGACCACGACGTCGGTGAGCGCCACCTCGCCGGTGTTGGTAACGGTGAGCTCGAAGGTGGCCGTCTCGCCCGTGTGCACGACCGCGCTCTGCGCGGTCTTCACGATCTCGACGTCCGCAACCTCGACGACCGCCTGGTCCTGCGCGGTCAGGGGGTCGCCCTCCGGCGGCGCGCCGGTCACCGTGGCTACGTTGGTGAAGCCCTCGGTGACTCCGGTCACCGCACAATCGATGGTCCGGCTCTCGCCCGCGGGCAGCGTCCCGATCAGGCTGGAGCATTCGGTCGCGCGCGGATCGTCCACGGTGACGTCGGTCAGGGCCACGTCACCGGTGTTGGTGACGACCAGGGTGAACCTGGCCTCGCCGCCGCGATCCACGATCGGCGTGGACGTCGTCTTGGTCAGGGTGAGGCCGGTCACCGACACGGTGGCCTCGTCGGAGTCCGTCACGGTGACGGTTCCGGACGTGCCTGTGGCGGTGGCGGTGTTGGTCAGCGAGCCGGCCAGGTCGGCCTGGGTACAGGTCCAGGTCTCCGAGGCGCCCGCGGCCAGCCCGGCGAAGTCCCGGGCACATTCGGGCGCCAGGACGTCCGCCACCCGCACCGGGGCGAGTGCGACCTCGCCGGTGTTGGTCACGGTGAGCCGGAACTCGGCGTCGCCGCCGATCGCGGTCACCGAGACGACCGCCTCCTTGACGATCGCGATGTCGGCCACCTGCACGGACGCCGTGGACTCGGCGGTGATCGGCTCACCGTCCGGGGGCGTGCCGGTGACGCCGGCCGTGTTGGTGAACCCGGCGTTCACCGAGGTCACGGCGCAGTCGATCTGCCGGGACTCGCCGGCCCCGAGGGTGCCGATCACGGCCGAGCAGCCGGGGGCCGCGGAATCGGTCACGGTCACGTCGGTCAGCTCGGTGTCCCCGCCGTTCGTCACCGTGATGGAGAAGGCGGCGGTGCCGCCGCGCTGGACGATCGGCGTGCTGGTCGTCTTGCTGATGGTCAGCTCGGCGACCGACACGGTGGCGTCATCGCTCGCGGTGGTGACCACGCCGCCGTTCTGGCCGGTCACGGCCGCCAGGTTGGTGAGGGTCTCCTGGAGGTTCTCCAGCGTGCAGGTGTAGGTGCTGGTCGCTCCGGCGGCCAAGTCGCCGATCACGCGAGCACAGCCGGGTGCCGACTGGTCGGCGACTGCGACGGCGGACAGGTCGACCTCGCCGGTGTTCGTCACCGCGATCGTGAAGGTCGCGGTGTCGCCCCGGGTGACAACGGTGGGATCGGCGGTCTTGACGATCGCGACGTCCGCGACCTGGACGTGGGCGTCGTCGGACGCCTGCAGAGCGGGTCCGAACGGCGGCGTGCCGACGACCGTAGCCGTGTTGGTGAACCCGGCGGTCACGCCCGGAACCGTGCACTCGATGGTGCTGGTCTGCCCGGCCACCAGGGTGCCGATGGTCGCGCTACAGCCGGGCGCCGCCGGATCGTCCACGACGACGTCGGTCAGGTCCACCGCGCCGCTGTTGGTGACCTGCACCGTGAACGAGGCGGTTCCGTCGCGATCGACGACGGGGGTGGAGGTCGTCTTGGTGATGCTCAGGCCGGCGACGGCGACGTCCGCCTCGTCGGTGTCGGTGGCCGGGGTTCCGCCGCCGGCCGGGGTGCCGGACGCCGTCGCGACGTTGGTCAGGGACGCGGTCACGTTCGCCAGTGAACAGGTCCAGGTCTGCGTCTCGCCGATCGCGAGCGTCGGGAAGGTGCGGACACAACCCGCGGCGACCGGATCGGCAACGGTGACGTCGACCAGGTCGACCTCGCCGCTGTTGGTCAGGCTGAGGCTGAACTCGGCGGCCCCGCCGATCGCCACCACCGGGGTGGTGGTCGTCTTGATCAGCTGCAGCTTCGGCGTCCGGACGTCGGTGGTCACCCGGCCGGTGTCGCTCGGACGCGGGCCCTCGGGCGGCGTTCCGGTGACCCTCGCCTCGTTGACTAGGTCGCCGGTGGTCATCGTGCCGGTGCAGGTGTAGCTGGTGGACGCGCCGGCCGCGAGCGGGCCGAGGCCGTCACGGACGCAGCCCGGAGCCAGCTTGTCGGTCACCGCGATGTCGGTCAGTTCCACCTGCCCGGTGTTGGTGATCAGGATCGTCCAGGTCAGCGTCGCGCCCGGGGACGCCGTCTCGCGGTCGACGGTCTTGGTGATCGCGATGCCGCTGGGCAGGACCTTGGCGGTGCCGGTGTCGCGCGGGTTGGGCCCCGACGGCGGGACGCCGGTCGCGGTCGCGGTGTTGTCGATGCCGCCCTCGGGCACGGTCGCCGTGCAGTCGTAGGACGCCTTCGCGCCGGCCGGCAGGTCGCCGACCATCCGGGCGCAGTCGGGCACCCGCGGATCGGCCACCTCGACGTCGCGCAGCGCGACCTCGCCGGTGTTGACGACGGTGATGGTGAAGGTCACCTCGGAGCCGATCGGCGACGCCCCGACGGACGCCGTCTTGTCGACCCGGATGGAGCTCACCTCGACCTTCGCGGTGTCGGTGTCGGTCACCTTGACCGTGCCGGCCGTACCGGTGACGGTGGCCCGGTTGGTGAGACCTTCGTCCAACTCCCTGGACGTGCAGGTGAGATCCACCGTCGCACCGACGGCGAGCCTGCCGATGTCCCGGGAGCAGGACGGGTTGGCGGGATCGGAGACCACGATGTCGGTCAGGTCGGCGTCGCCGCTGTTGGTGACGGTGATCCGGTAGGTCGCGATGCCGCCCTTCACCACGACCGGGGTCGAGGTGTCCTTGTTCAGGGTGATGTCGGCGACCGTGACGGTCGCGGAGTGGTCGTCGGTGACGGGGGTGCCGCCGCCCTGCGGCACGGCGGTCGCCGTGGCCACGTTGGTGAGCGACTTCGTCAGGTTGGGGGCGTCGCAGCGCCAGGTTTCGCTGGCACCGGGCGCGAGCGCCTCGAAGTCGCGGACGCAGGCGCCGGCCAGCGGGTCGCTGATGTGGACGCTGGTCAGGGTGATCTGCCCGGTGTTGCGCACGGTGAGCTCGAAGCCGGCGTCGTCGCCGACCCCGACGATCGGCGTCCGCGCGACCTTGATCAGTTCGATGCCGGTCGCCTTCACGTCAACGGTGGACGTCGAGCTGTCGGTCGGCGGATCGCCCGCGGGCGGCCTGCCGGTCACCGTGGCGGTGTTCTCGACGTCGGCGTCGCCGACCGTCACCTCGCAGGTGTAGCTGGTGGTCCCCGCGGGAGCCAGGTCGCCCAGGTCCGAGCGCGCGCACGCCGGGTAGCGCGGGTCTGCGACGGACACGCCGGTCAGCTCGACCTCGCCGACGTTGGTCACCGTGATGGAGAAGGTGACCCGGGCGCCGGGCGCGGCCGGCTCGCTCTGGCCGGTCTTGGTGACCCGGATGCCGGACACCTGAATGGTCGCGTCGTCGGAGTCTCGCTGCACCGGGCCGGCCGGAGTGGTGCCGTCCAGCGACGGCACGCCGGAGGCCGACGCCACGTTGGTCTGGCCGCGGTTCAGGGTCGGCGACGAGCAGGTGAACGTCCGGGTCTCACCGACCGGGATCTGACCGAAGGTCCGGGCACATTCGGGTGCCGCCGGATCGGAGACCACCACGTTGATCAGTGCCGTCGAGCCGAGGTTGGCGACGGTGACCTCGTAGGTGCCGCTGGTGCCCACCGGCACGACGGTGGTCCGGGCGGTCTTCGTCACCTCGATGCCGGTGACCGCGACGCTGGCGGAGTCGTCGTCGGTCAGCGTCGGACCGCCGGGGATCGCGGCGGTGGCGGTGGCCACGTTGGTGTACGCGGCGTCGACCGCCGGATCGGTGCAGGTGTAGACCGCGCTGGCTCCGGCTGGGAGCGGGCCGACGTCCCTCGAGCAGGCGGCGAGCAGCGGATCGGAGACGACCACGCTGGGCAGGTCGATGCCGCCCGTGTTGCTGACGGTGATGGTGAAGGTCACCGGGGCACCCACCGCAACGACCGGCGTCGAGGTGGTCTTGTCGATCGCGATGTCGCCGACCAGCACCTGGGCCGAGTCGTCGCCGGTCACCCGGTCGCCGCCGCCCGGCGGCTGGGCGGAGGCCGTGGCGACGTTGACCAGGCCCCCGGTGACGTTGGCCAGGGTGCAGGTGTAGCTGGTGGACTCGCCGGGCTGGAGCGTGCCGAGATCGGAGCGGGCGCACTCGGGGGCGAGCGCGTCGACCACCCGGACGCCGGTGAGCACCGTCTGGCCCGAGTTGGTGACGACGATCTGAAAGGTCGCCGTCTCACCCGCGTGGATGATCGGCGTCGAGGTCGACTTGTCGATGGTGATGCCCGGGGTGCGGACGTCGACCTGGTCGGAGTCGTTCCCGGTGGGCTTGGGTGCGCCGTCCGGCGGCGTTCCGGTCACCGTCACCGCGTTGGTGAAGTCGGCGTCCTCGGCTGGGACGACGCAGGTGTAGCTGGCGGTGCCGCCGGGCTGCAAGGTGCCGGGCAGCGTGCGCGAGCAGACGGGGTAGGCGGCGTCCGTCACCGCGACGGCGGTCAGCGGGACCTCCCCGGTGTTGGTCACCGCGATCGTGAAGGTCACGTTCTGGCCGGGGATCGCGAAGTCGACGTCGTGGCTCTTGTCGACGGTGATGCCCGAAACCGCGACCGGCTCGCTGTCGCTGTCGGTGGGGGTCAGGTTGTTGGCGGTCCGGCCGACCACCGACGCGGTGTTGGTGAAGCCGGCGTTGACGGTCGAACTGCAGGTATAGGTGAGGCTTGCCCCGGCAGCGAGGGTGCCGAGGTCGGCGCGAGCACAGGACGGCGCCAGCACGTCGGTGACCGCCACGCCCGACAGCGGCACGCTGCCGGTGTTGCGCACGGTCATCGTCCAGGTGACCGACCCGCCGCGCGGCACGGAGGTCGACGACGACGCCTTGGTGATGTCGATGCCGGCGACCTCGACCTGGCTGGTGTCGTTCCGGTCGATGTCGGCGTTCAGCGGCGTCCGGGCCCTGACCGCGGCGGTGTTGGTGAACGGCGCGCTGGTCGCGGGGCCTGTGCAGGTGTAGGTGACCTCGCTGCCGGCCGCGGGCGGCGCAGGCAGGTTTCCCAGCCCGCGCGCACAGCCGGGCGCCAGGGCGTCCGTGACCTGGACGTTCGACAACGGGGCGCTGCCCGCATTGGTGACCTTGATGGTGAACGTCGGCGCACTGCCGGCGAGCACGGTCTGGGTGTCGGCGGTGCCGTCGTAGCTCTTGTCGATCCGGATGCTCGTGGTCGGCACCGAGAGCGCGGCGACCTGCAGCAGGTACGAGTCGCTGGTGGTGCCCAGGGTCAGGTCGATGCCGGTGTCCCCGACTGCGGCATTGGCCAGCGTCCAGTTGCCGGCGTCGATGCTGCCGTTGGTGAACGTCGATCCGGTGTAGCTGGTGAACGGCACTGACGCCTCGGCCACGCCGACGCCGATGTTGCCGTTCTCGTCGAACGCGTTCCGCAGCTGCACCTGGGTCGCGTTCGACGTGGTTCGGTACTGCGCGTAGTCGCCGGTGAGCGAGCGGTCGCCTTCGTAGAGGGTGAAGCCGGCCCGGGTCCCCGGCCCCTGCACGGTGAAGCCGCGGAACTGCACGGTCTGCGCCGCGTCGGTGGACTGCTGGCGGACGTGACCGTCGTAGAGGATGACCTCGCGGGCCGCCGACCCGGGAATGGCCGGGTCGTAGCTGCCGTAGTCGTAGACCAGGGCCAGCGACCAGCCGCCGTAACAGCCGTAGCCCTGCGGGGCCCACACGTTGCCTACGGTGACCGACTGGGACGATCCGGAGGTGAGGCCGACGAACAGTTCGGTGACGTCGCTGCTGGCGCTGTAGTACTGCGGCTGGTTGTCCGTCAGGGCGGCGTTCGACTCCTGGAAGAAGGACGCCGGCGCCACCGCCGTGGTGGCGCCCGCGAAGGAGAGGCTGACCGACTGGGTGGACGGGGACCCCGAGGGTGCGGTCCAACCTGGCCGGCCGGCCAGGTTGTTGGCCGAACAACGGACGCCGGTCTGCGTCTTGACCATCCCGGTGTTGGCCGACCAGTACAGCAGCGCCTTGGTCACCCGGGCGCCGGACGGCACCTGCACGGTCGCGCTGCTGGAGTTGAAGGTGCCCGACGCCGAATCGACGTCGACGTTGCGCATCCACTGATAGTCGTTGACGTAGGTGGTGCCGCTGATCGTGCCCGAATGGAACGGCGTGCAGTTGGCGTTGCGGTTGGTGGTCCAGTGCACCTTGGTCGGGTCGCAGGCCAGCACGCCGTTGCCGACGAGGATGTAGTCGCCATTGACGATCTCGTCGTAGGACTTCGTCATCGGCTCGACGACGACCGCGGCGGCGTTGGAGGGGAATGCGGCGGCGTTGATGCCGGACAGCCCGATGATCAGGGCCAGGGTGAAGGCCATTCGGTGACGAAGCCTTCTCCCAGCGCGAGACAACAACATGTCGGTGTTTCACCCTCTCCTGAAGCAACGCCCAGCACCGGGCGACACGGGGCGATAACGCTTCCATGGGGGATGGGCTCACGCGAGCCTAGCTAGAATCACCGAAGACTGCGTGAAATCATCACTATCGCCCACTTAGTGAGCGTCGGATTCAGCACGAATCGTGCCGGCGAACCCCGAAGGCGCTCGATCGAGACGGCGAACTACCTTGCCAACAGAGATTTAGGCATCCTGGACCTGGTCGAGTTCAGGGTTCAAGTCGAGGTTGAGGGTCACTGACATTCACCGGCCCGCGCCCGCTGGTTTCAGCCGTTGAAGGCGTTCTGGGCGAACTCCAGGCCGCCATTCAGCAGGGCCTCGACGGCGTCGGCCGCACGGACGACCTCAACCTCGACGTCCGCGCGCAGCGACGCCGGGAACGCGGTCAACACGAAGTCCGCGGGCGCCTGGCGTCCGGGTGGGCGTCCGATGCCGATGCGCACCCGCAGGAAGTCGCCGGTGCCCAGCGCCGACCGGATCGACCTCAGTCCGTTGTGGCCGTTGTCGCCGCCCCCGGACTTGAGCCGCAGGCGTCCGAAGTCCAGGTCCAGTTCGTCATGGACGGCGACGACCTGCGCCGCGTCCACGCCGTAGTAGGCGCACGCCTTGGCCACGGCCGCGCCCGAGTCGTTCATGTACGTGCGCGGCTTGAGCAGGACGACGCGCTGCGCCTGGGCACCGACTCCCCCGAGGCCGAGGGGTGTGATCCGCGTCTCGCACACGTCGGCGCGCATCCCGCGGGGCGCGGTGAAGCCGGCACCGGCTCGCCGGGCGAGTTCGTCGGCCACCATGAAGCCGAGATTGTGCCGGTGAAACGCGTAGGCCGGGCCCGGATTACCGAGCCCGACCAGCAGCCATGCAGCCATCCGCGAATTACTCGGTGTCGGCCGCAGCCTCCACCGGTGCGGCCTCCTCGTCGGAGGTGCCGGCCACGGCG
>CALMIQ010000356.1 GCA_937863965.1 uncultured Micropruina sp. | reverse complement strand
CAAATACAAGGAGACCTCCCGCGGCGGGCTCGCCGTGAACGTCACCGAGTGCTGAGCAGCGGCGGCATCTCTACCCGCGAGACCTGACGTCCCAGGTCACAGGAATTTTCCGATCTACGACACGCGGTAGTAGATCCGATGCCAGGATTGACGTCATGAGTCAGCGAACCATTGGTGTGACCGAGGTCGCTCTCCGGGACGCCCACCAATCCCTGATGGCGACCCGGATGGCGCTGGAAGACATGGTGGGCGCCTGCGCCGACATCGACGCGGCCGGCTATTGGAGCGTCGAGTGCTGGGGCGGAGCCACCTACGATTCGTGCATTCGATTCCTCAACGAGGATCCCTGGGCCCGGCTGCGGACCTTCCGCGAGCTGCTGCCCAACAGCCGCCTGCAGATGCTGCTGCGCGGCCAGAACCTGCTCGGCTACCGGCACTACCAGGACGAGGTCGTCCAGCGGTTCGTCGACAAGTCGGCCGAGAACGGCATGGACGTCTTCCGGGTCTTCGACGCACTGAACGATCCCCGCAACATGGAGATCGCGATGAAGGCGGTCAAGGCCACCGGCAAACACGCCCAGGGCACCATCTGCTACACCATCTCGCCGCTGCACACCGTCGAGGGCTACGTGAAGCTCGCCGGACAGCTGCTCGACATGGGCGCGGAATCGCTGGCCCTGAAGGACATGGCCGCCCTGCTGCAGCCGCAGCCCGCCTACGACATCATTCGCGGCATCAAAGAGACCTACGGCGAGGACACCCAGGTCAATGTGCACTGCCACGCGACCACCGGTGTCACCCTGGTCACCCTGATGAAGGCCATCGAGGCCGGTGCCGACGTGGTCGACACCGCGATCAGCTCGATGTCGCTGGGCCCGGGCCACAACCCGACCGAGTCGCTGGTGGCGATGCTGGAGGGCACGCCCTACACCACCGAGCTCGACCCCGACCGGCTGATCCGGATCCGCGACCATTTCGCGGCGATCCGGCCCAAGTACGCCGCCTTCGAGTCGGCGACCCTGGTCGACACCGACATCTTCTCCAGCCAGATCCCGGGCGGCATGTTGTCCAACATGGAGAGCCAGCTGAAGGCGCAGGGCGCCGGCGACCGGACCAAGGAGGTGATGGCCGAGGTGCCGCTGGTCAAGGCGGACGCCGGCCATCCGCCGCTGGTCACGCCGTCCAGCCAGATCGTCGGCACCCAGGCCGTGTTCAACGTCCTGATGGGCCGCTACAAGGTGCTCACCGGCGAGTTCGCCGACCTGATGCTCGGCTACTACGGCGAATGCATCGGCGAGCGGAACCCCGAGGTGGTCGAGATCGCCCGGGCGCAGGCCAAGAAGGACCCGATCACCGTGCGTCCGGCCGACCTGCTGGAGCCCGAGTGGGACAAGCTGTCCGCGGACGCCGCCGCCCTGGCGGGCTTCGACGGCAGCGACGAGGACGTCCTCACCTACGCGATGTTCCCCGGTGTCGCACCCGGCTTCTTCGAGAACCGGGCCGACGGCCCCAAGAACGTCGGCAAGACCGCGGACGAGCTGGCCGCCAGCGCGCAGGCGAAGTCCGATTCCGCGACCGCGGTGACCGGGCCGATCAAGTACAAGGTCAGCATGGGTGGCCGCGAACACAGCGTCACCGTCGAAAGGGCGTGACACCGAGATGGCAAAGACCAAGGACATGAAGACCCGGGTCGCCGATCTGCTGGAGAAGCGGATCACCACCCGCGCCGGCGGCGGGCAGAAGCGCGTCGACAAGCAGCACGCGCAGGGCAAGCTCACCGCCCGTGAGCGCATCGAGGCGCTGATCGATCCCGACAGCTTCCAGGAGATCGGGCTGTTCCGGCGCAACCGGACGGTCAACTTCGGCATGGACACCGCCGACATGCCCGCCGACGGCGTGGTCACCGGCACCGGCGCGGTGCTGGGGCGTCCGGTGCACATCGCCAGCCAGGACTTCACCGTGGCCGGCGGCTCGGCAGGCGAGACCCACTCGAAGAAGGTCGTCGAGATGATGGAGTCCGCGCTCAAGTGCGGCACCCCGTTCGTCTTCATCAACGACTCCGGCGGCGCCCGCGTCCAGGAGGGCATCGACTCGCTGTCGGGCTATTCGCAGGTGTTCTACGCCAACGTGCTGCTGTCCGGCGCGGTGCCGCAGATCTCGATCATCGCCGGCCCGTGCGCCGGCGGCGCGGCCTACTCCCCGGCGCTGACCGACTTCGTCATCCAGACCCGCAAGGCCCACATGTTCATCACCGGGCCGAACGTGATCGAGCAGGTCACCGGCGAGAAGGTGACCCAGGACGGCCTGGGCGGCGCCGACACCCACATGGCGGTCTCCGGCGTCAACCACTTCGTGGCCGAGGACGACGAGCAGGCGATCCTGATCGCCAAGAAGCTGCTCAGCTTCCTGCCGCAGAACAACACCGAGGATCCGCCGGTCATCGACCCCGACCCCTACGTCGAATACGACCCGTCGCTGCACGACATCGTGCCGGCCGAGGGCACCAAGGGCTACGACGTCCGCGAGGTGATCGGCAAGGTGATCGACCACGCCGACTTCCTCGAGGTGCAGGCCGGCTACGCGCAGAACCTGGTCGTCGGCTTCGGCCGGATCAACGGCAAGAGCGTGGGCATCGTGGCCAATCAGCCCAGCGTGATGGCCGGCGTCCTCGACATCAACGCCTCCGACAAGGGATCGAAGTTCGTCCGGTTCTGCAACGCCTTCAACATTCCGATCGTGACCTTCGTGGACGTCCCCGGCTTCCTGCCCGGCGTCGCCCAGGAGCACGGCGGCATCATCCGGCACGGTGCCAAGATGCTCTACGCCTACGCGGCGGCGACGGTGCCGAAGATCACCGTGGTGCTGCGCAAGGCCTACGGCGGCGCGTACATCGCGATGTCGGCCAAGGACCTGGGCGCCGACCAGGTGTTCGCCTGGCCGACCGCCGAGATCGCGGTGATGGGCGCCGAGGGTGCCGCGTCCGTGGTGTTCAAGCGCGAGATCGACGCCGCCGACGACCCGGTCGCCCGGCGCGCCGAGCTGGTCGAGGAGTACCGGGAGACCTTCTCCACACCGTTCGTGGCCGCCGCGCGCGGCCTGGTGGACGACGTGATCGATCCCGGTGACACCCGGCGCAAGGTCGCCATGGCGCTCGAGATGCTGATCGCCAAGCGGCTGCTGCGGCCGGCCAAGAAGCACGGCCTCGGCCCGGTCTGATCGGAGACACGATGAGCGACCAAGACGCCGAACTGCTCGAACTGGTCAGGGCGTTGACCGACCGGGTCGAGCACCTGGAGGTCGAGATCAAGCAGCTCCGCCTGCTGAACGCCGACGTCCCCGAGGAGACCATGGTGGCGATCGCCGCCGCGGTGGCCGCCTACCTGGGGCATCGCGCCAAGCGGCGGGCGGCGCACTTCACCACGTCCGCCATCTGGCAGAGCGGCACCCGCCGCCGGCAGCACTCCCACGATCCGCTGCATCTGCGTTGAGACTTCGAGGAACACACGATGAAACTGAAGGTCACTGTCAACGGCATCGCCTACGACATCGATGTCGAGGTCGAGGAGCAGGAGCGTCCCACGCTCGGCTCGGTCGTCATCGGCGGCGGCGGCGCGTCCGCGGCTCCCACCACCGCCTCGGTGAAGGCCGCCTCGGCCAACGCCGTGGTCGCACCCCTGTCGGGTGCTGTCGCCCGGATCCTGGTCGCCGAGGGCGACGAGATCGCCGAGGGCCAGGTGCTGCTGGTGCTCGAGGCCATGAAGATGGAAACCGAGATCACCGCCCCGCACGCGGGAAAGGTTGCCCACATCCTGGTCGGCGAACGGGACGCCGTGCAGGGCGGGGAGCCGCTGATCGAGCTAGCCTGAGGCTCTAGCGGAGCTCAGGAGGCCTGATGCCGAAGCCCCAGTGGGGATGGTTCGCCGTCAGCGTGATCGCCATGGTCACCGGCATCTGGCTGGTCGGTGCCGGCTTGGCCACGCCGACGGCGGGTAACGGCCCGCCCGGGGGGTGGCTGGTCGCGCTGCTCGGGCTGCTCGCCGTCTGGGCGTTCGGCAAGGCGTTCTTCAACTTCCGATTCCCCCGCCGCTGACCTGCTGCCGGGTGTTGCGGCCGGACCGGCGGCGCGACGCGGCCAACCAGGTCCCGGCCAGCAGTCCCGGCAGCAGCAGGACGGCGGCATGCGCCCACCACAACGGCCTCGGGGTTTTGATGCCGGGACCGGCGTCCCCGACCGGGACACCCCGGGCCCAGGCGACGAAGGCGTCCCCGACCGGCAGCAGGCCGAAGGCGAACCGGCGCCGGCCGGCCCACTCAAGCGGGATCCCCAGGTACTCCGCCTGGTGGTCGAGATCCGCCGCCAGTTCGACGGCGCCGTTGCGTCGGGCGGCGGCCAGCGTCACTGCCGACGCGGACGCCGACACCCCGAACAGCAGGGGACCGGAGTCGACGTCACCGGCGGTGCCGTCGCCGGCCGGGTACTCGCGGACGCCGACCAGGCCCGCCTCGCGCACCACGAAGGTGGTCGCGAACCGCTGCCACTGCGCGCCGGCGCCCTCGGCGTCGACGTCCGGCCAGAACGCCTGGATGATCGCCTGGGAGCTGCCCCGCGGGCCTTCCCTGACCTCACCGGCGGGGCCGATCCGGTGGGCCAGCAGGCCCGTGCCCGGATCGCGCGCGATGCCGATCGTCGTCCGCCAGTGCGACAACCGCTGCTCCTCCATCGGCACCCCGGCGACCCGGTGGGCGCGCACCACGGCCGCCATCGCAACCACGGCGTCGCACGGCCAGTAGCCGTCCGGGTAGGACGGCGGCACGCCGGTCGGGCTGGACAGCAGCGCACGCTGCACCGTCTGCGCCTCGGCGAGCAGCGCCTCGCGGCCGTCGCCGGTCAGCCGGACCCTTTCGGCGAGCAGCAGCAGCCGCCAGCCCCGGTAGAAGGTGCCGCCGTCCAGAGCCGGGATCTCACCGAACTCCCGCCTGATGGCCTCCGCGCCGCTGTCGGCGAGCGCCGAGGCGACCGTGTCGGCGTCACCGGTCGAGGCGGCCGCCAAGCCGGTCAGCAGATGGGTGAAGAAGGCGCCCTCCGGAAACAACCGCTGCATCCGTTCCGGCGCGTCCCCGGCACGCTGCTCGTTGAGCCAGCGCACCTGCGCCGAGACCCGCTCGGGGGAGCTGACGGGTTGCAGGAACGCCTGCGCCACATGCGCCGTCGCGGCCACGCTGAGCAGCACGAGAAGCGCGGCAAGCGTCCGCCGGAGTCTCACCCGGCGACCCGGTGGACCTTGTGGTTGGCGGCCTGTGCGCGCGGACGGATCACCAGCCGGTCGATGTTGACGTGCGCCGGACGGGTCGCCATCCAGCAGATGGCGTCGGCGACGTCCTCCGCCACCAGGGGGCCAGGGACGCCGGCGTACACGGCGTCCGCCCGGGCCCGGTCGCCGTCGAACCGGGTCAGCGAGAACTCCTCGGTGCGGACCATGCCGGGTGAGATCTCGCAGACCCGGACGGGCCGGTCGAACAGCTCCAGCCGGAGCGAACCGGCCAGGGCGCGTTCCGCCGACTTCACACCGCAATAGCCGGCGCCGCCCTCGTAGGCGGCCTCGGCCGCCGTCGAGGTGACGA
>CALMIQ010000355.1 GCA_937863965.1 uncultured Micropruina sp. | reverse complement strand
GCCCGGGTTCACCGACGGCAGCCTGCTGCCCGGCCCGGACGCCGAGATCGACCCGACCACGGTCGAGGAGTGGGTGGCGCGGTCGGAGACCCGTCGGCGATGACCGGACGCTAGCTCTTCTTGGCCCGGTTGCGGGCCTTGGCGCGCTCGTTGGCGTCCAGGATCGTCTTGCGCATCCGGACGGCGGCGGGGGTGACCTCGAGGCATTCATCGCCGCGGCAGAACTCCAGCGCCTGTTCCAGGGAGTGCAGCCGGGGCGGGATCAGCCGTTCCAGTTCCTCACCGGTGGAGGAGCGCACGTTGGTGAGCTTCTTCTCCTTGGTGGGGTTGACGTCCATGTCCTCGTTGCGCGGGTTCTCGCCGACGATCATGCCCTCGTACACCTCGTCGGCGGGCGCCACGAACAGCACGCCGCGCTCCTGCAGGTTGAACAGGGCGTAGGAAGTGACGGCGCCCGTCCGGTCGGCGACCAGCGAGCCGGTCGACCGGGTGACGATCTCGCCGGCCCACGGCTCGTAGCCCTCGAAGACGTGGTGCATGATGCCGGTGCCGCGGGTCTGGGTGAGGAACTCGGTGCGGAAGCCGATCAGGCCGCGGGCCGGGATGGCGTACTCCATCCGCACCCAGCCGGTGCCGTGGTTGATCATCTGCTCCATCCGCGAGCGCCGGGTGCCCATCAGCTGCGCGACGGTGCCGACGTGCTCCTCGGGAATGTCGACGGTGAGCCGCTCGAACGGCTCGTGCAGCTTGCCGTCGACCAGGCGGGTCAGCACCTGCGGCTTGCCGACGGTCAGTTCGAAGCCCTCGCGGCGCATCATCTCGACCAGGACGGCCAGCTGCAGCTCGCCGCGTCCCTGCACCTCCCAGGTGTCCGGACGCTCGGTCGGCAGCACCCGGATCGACACGTTGCCGATCAGTTCCTGATCGAGCCGGGCCTTCAGCAGCCGCGCGGTCAGCTTCTTGCCCGACTTGCCGGCCAGCGGGGAGGTGTTGATGCCGATGGTCATCGAGATGGACGGCTCATCGACGTGGATCAGCGGCAGCGGGACGGGGTTCTCCGGGTCGGACAGCGTCTCGCCGATCATGATGTCGGGGATGCCGGCGATCGCCACGATGTCGCCCGGGCCGGCCTCCTCGGCGGGCATGCGCTCCAGGGCGTGGGTCATCAGCAGCTCGGAGAGCTTCACGGTGGTGACCGAGCCGTCCGCCTTGCACCAGGCGACGTTCTGGCCGCGGCGCAGGGTGCCGTTGATCACCCGGCACAGCGCCAGCCGGCCCAGGTAGGGGGAGGCGTCCAGGTTGGTGACGTGCGCCTGCAGCGGCGCGCCCTCGGTATAGGTCGGCGCCGGGATGGCGTCCATGATCACCTCGAAGAGCGGCTCCAGGTTCTCCGAGTCGGGCATGGCGCCGTCCGCGGGCTGGGTGAGCGAGGCGCGTCCGGCCTTGGCGGCGCAGTAGACCACCGGGAAGTCGAGCTTGTCGGCCTCGTCGTCGTCCAGCAGGTCGAGGAAGAGCTCGTAGACCTCGTCGGTCACCTCGCTGATCCGGGCGTCCGCGCGGTCCACCTTGTTGATCACCACGATGATCGGCAGGTGCTTCGCCAGCGCCTTGCGCAGCACGAACCGGGTCTGCGGCAGCGGACCCTCGGACGCGTCCACCAGCAGCAGCACGCCGTCCACCATCTCCAGGCCGCGCTCCACCTCGCCGCCGAAGTCGGCGTGGCCCGGGGTGTCGATGATGTTGATGGTGACCGACTTGCCGTCGGGGAGGACGTGATCCACGGCGGTGTTCTTGGCGAGGATGGTGATGCCCTTCTCCCGCTCCAGGTCCATCGAGTCCATCACCCGCTTCTCGACGTCCTGGTTGGCGCGGAATGCCCCGGACTGCCACAGCATGGCGTCGACCAGGGTGGTCTTTCCGTGGTCGACGTGGGCGATGATCGCGACATTGCGCAGGTCAGCGCGGACGGGCATGCGGGCTCCTCGGATCGGACAACCGGACGATTCTACGGTGCGGCGGCGGGATGCCCTCGCGGGCGGAGAGCGCCGAGACCGCCCCGGTGGGTCCGCCGATGCCGTTCCACCCGTTGCGGCGAGTTGGGGAGCCGGGCGGTCGCGCAGTTGCCGCTCCCCCGGCACGGGTTTCGGACCTGTAGGACCGGTCCGACTAGTGCTAACCTGGGGTCATGAAGGTCGTATCCACCACGGAGGCAAAAGCCAAGCTCAACGCGCTGCTGGTCGAGGTCGCGGCCGGAGAGACGGTCACGATCACCAGCCACGGCCGCGCGGTGGCCGTGTTGTCCAAGGCCGGGCCGCCCGAGCGCAAATTCGGCCAGTTGGCGGGACTGATCACCATCCCCGATGACTTCGATGCGCCGATGAGTGAGGACGACCTCGAGCTGTGGGGTGAGTCGGAGTGATCGGTGAGCCCGGGCGCACCGTCCTGCTCGACACCTGCACCGTGCTCGACCTGGCAATCGCACCGAGCCGGATCGCGGCCGCGGCGCTGGCTGAGTTGGGTGATCCATCGACGAGTCTGCTGGTCTCGGCGGCGTCCGCCTGGGAGATCTCGATCAAGACCCGGCGTGGGCGGCTGCCCGGCGGAGAACGCCTGCTCAACTCCTGGCGGCGGAGCCTGCTGGATCTGCGCGCGGACTCGCTCGGGATCGACCACGACGACGCGATCCGCGCGGGCGGTCTGCCGTGGGCGCACCCCGACCCGTTCGACCGGATGCTCGTCGCGCAGGCGGCCCGGCTCAACGTGGCGCTCGCCACCAGGGACGCGGTGATCATCGCCGCAGGGGTGGTGCCGGTCGTGGATACCCGGGCGTAGTTCAGCCGCCCGTTCCCTGGGCGACGCATGACCGAGCATCGACGGAGCATGCCTCCGTTGGGCGCGTCGACGTACGGCCTGTCGGTCGGTGGCCTCCGAGCAACCCTCAACGCCGCTGGTTGATCAGCCGCGTCGCATAGTCGTACCAGAACTCGCCGGCTGCCGGCTCGCCGGGCCGGCAGTCGCCGTCCGACTCGCCGGGAACCTTGATCCACAGCTTGGCAACGGCATACGCGCGTTCGGCGCCGATCTGGGGATCGACGCCCAAGGCGGCGGACGGCGGATTGCACCACCCGTCGACGCCACCGGCGGACGCCGCCGGCGCCCCGTTGCCGTTGCGGGAGACGTCGGTGACGTACTGGAGGCCGCCCAGCGTGGCCGACAGCCGGTCCCCGTACTCCTCGTTGGCCGCGTCGGAGGCGAAGTTCGAGACGTTGAGGCTGAAGCCGTCCGCGCGCTCGATGCCGGCCCGGCGCAAGGCCTCGGCCAAGCGGTCCGTGTCGTCGATCCAGCCCGGGTGGCCCGCGTCGAGGTAGATCAGCGTGTTCTCGTTGGCCGAGAGGCGCTCGATCGCCGTCGCGAGCATCGCGTAGGTCTCATCGGCGGCCGTCGCGCACGCGCCGGTCAGCAGCTGCGGCACGGCGTCCGGTTCGAGGACGACCAGCGCGCGCCGCGACCCGATGACGTCGGCCACGGCGGCGATCCACCGCGCATAGGACTCGGCGTCCCGGGAGCCGCCGGCGGAATAGCTGCCGCAGTCGCGGTGCGGCCGGTGGTACAGCACGAGCACCGGCAGCGCATCAGCGACCTCGGCTTCGTCCACGACGCGTTTCGCCCTGCGGGGGGCATCGTTATGGGTCAGCCAGGTCGCCACCGGCTGCGAGGCGATCGGCGCCAGCGCGTCGGCTTCCGCGCCGCGCCCGGACTGCCGGAGCGCCTCGGCCGCGACGGCGACCGGCGACTGCCGATCGACCCACAATCGCTGACCGAACAGCGGGTTGAGCGGTGGCGGCTGAGGTGAACCACAGGCGGACAGCAGCAGCGCTCCCGCCAGCAGGCCCGCGATCCGCGCCGCTCTCACGGAGCGACCCCGATCACGACCGACGGACTACCGGAGATCTGCATGCGGCGAGCGTATCCGGGACATGCCGCCTGTCGGTTTGCCCGGCCCCGACCCCCGCTGGCTAAGGTCGCCTACCTATGCGTCCTTCCCCTGCCCGTCCCGGCCTGCCAGGTCCGAGCCGATGAGCCATTCCGCGCTCGAGCGGCTCTCCCCGGCGTTCCCGCAGCGGGCACCCTGGGGCACCTCGGCCAAGCTGCGCGCCTGGCAGGCGGAGGCGCTGCAGCGCTACCTGGACGCCGCCCCCACCGACTTCCTCGCCGTCGCGACCCCGGGCGCCGGCAAGACCACCTTCGCGCTCCGTGTCGCCGCCGAACTGCTGCACGACAGGACCGTCAAGAAGCTGATCGTGGTCGCCCCCACCGAGCACCTCAAGGTGCAGTGGGCGGACGCCGCGGCGAAGGCCGGCATCCAGCTCGACCCCGGCCTCGCCGGACGCCGCAAGGGCCGCTCCAAGCAGTTCGACGGGGTCGCCGTGACCTATGCCGGCGTCGCCGCGGGCATGCTCAGCTACGAGGCGATGGTCGCCCGCGACGACACCCTGGTGATCCTCGACGAGGTCCATCACGCCGGCGATTCGCTCTCCTGGGGCGAGGCGGTGGCCGAGGCGTTCCGGCTCGCCAAGCGGCGGTTGGCGCTGACCGGGACGCCGTTCCGCAGCGACACCAACCCGATCCCGTTCGTCGCCTACGACGAGCAGCCCGGCGGCACCCGGATCTCCCGCGCCGACTACACCTACGGCTACGCGGAGGCGCTGCGCGACCACGTCGTCCGGCCGGTGGTGTTCATGAACTACGGCGGCC
>CALMIQ010000354.1 GCA_937863965.1 uncultured Micropruina sp. | reverse complement strand
CGGCTCGACCCTCAGCAGGACCGTCGCTGAGAGCCGGTCGTCCGGAATGGAAGGGGCCCTGGGAAGCACTGCTTCCCAGGGCCCCTCTTCCGTTGCCCCGCCACGGGTCTGCAAGCTGCCTATGCCGGGCGCGGCGGAACCTGGCCGCCTGGCACGGTGTCCTGCGCAGCTGTCGTGACGTCGGCCGGCGTCCGTGCACGCGAGCGACGGCCGAGGATCATGCTGGCGATCGGGAGAGTCAGGAGAAGCAGCGGCTGGATCTGGTTGCGCCAGGGCGCGGGCAGCCACCATTGGAGCTGGCTGCGGCTGGCCTCGATCATGATGGCGGCGAGGGGTCCGAGCAGCACCTGCTGGAGGACGTGCGCCCCGGCGCCTGCTGCCGCGAGCAGGATCAAGGACGCCCGGATTCGATAGCGCGTGCAACTGGTCACCAGGTCGCCCGGCGACTGGGCAGGTCGTGCCGGGGTGCGCCCGACGTCCAGGGGTCCGCTCCAGACCAGGGCGATCGCCGACAGTGCGGCCGCATCGATGGCGATCGCCGCCCCTGCGCCCCACCAGCTGAATCCGGCGCCCGGGTCCAACGGGTGCGTCGCGACCGCAAGGCCAGCGGCAACGGTGCATCCGCCAGCGATCAGTGCCCATCGCCGAGTCCCACCAGGCCATGGTTGGGCCATGGCGAACGTCAGGGTCGCGGTCGCCATCAGGATCAGGCTGACCAGGAGCGCGCCGTGGATCGCGGGTGTGGTGCTCAGCCCGTCCAGCCCGAAGGGGAGCGCCGGAAGGGAGGGGAGCAACTCGACGGCCTCCCAGCGGTCGAGGCACGCCTGTCGCGTGTCTTCGCCGAGCTTGTCGAAGTCGCCGCCGCAGGCCGAGTCGAAGAGGAAGGTGGCCAGCGAGTATGCGACGGCCGCCAGGATGAGCAGAATCTCGGACATCGTGAAGGGCAGGCGTCGCACGGCCACTGGATCGCTGCCCCGCGGCCATCCGTGTTCCGTCCGGATGCCCCGTGCGACGAGTTCGGGCTCGCCCAGTCGTTCTATCGCCAACTCCGTAGCCGCAGTCTGATCGGCGTCCTCGCCGCTCAGGCGCTCCGTTGCCTCGCGAAGGTGATCCTCCAGTTCGGCGACCACGTCATCGGCGCCGGGCAGCCCGGCGAGGTCCGCCCGGATCGTCGCGCAGTAGTCATCGATCGGGTCGATCATCGACGGCCTCCGGTGATCGCCGCGACCGCTGCTGCGAAGCTGGTCCAGGCCCGCTGTTCGTCCGCAAGCTGGCGGGTGCCGTCCTGGGTGAGCCGGTAGGACTTGCGCCGGCGTCCCTTCACCTCGCTCCAACTGGCGGTGATCAGGCCGGCCTTCTCCAGGCGGTGCAGGGCGGGGTAGAGGGTGCCCTCGGGGACGTCGATGATCTCATCGCTGCGTCGGCGGAGTTCCTCGATGACGGCGTACCCGTGCAGCGGATTGTCGGCCAGCACGGACAGGATCAGGAGCTCCAGGTGTCCCTTGAGTGCATCACCCCTCATGCCCAGCGAGTCTAGGCATAGATGGTCTAGGTATCAAGGGGAGATCCCGAGTCGAGCCCGGGATGACGAAGTTGCCGGGATGCCGACGTTCTCGTCATTCCGGCGGATGCCGGGATCTCGATGTTGCGCCGAGGATGACGGCGGGAGCCGAACGGCTCAGTCGGCGTCCGAGGGCGGTTCGGGGAGTTCGAACCGGACGCCGACCAGCTCTTCGGTGGCGTCCCAGAGGGCGCGGAGCTTGTCCGGCTTGGTGGCCGGGCGGGGCAGCGGTGTCCGGCCAACCGGGCCGGCAGTGCCGAACGGCCCGATCGGGCCGTAGTAGCCGCCGGCGGCGGCCTGCCGGCTGGCCGCGCAGAACACCACCGGCTGGGCGCCGTCCGACGCCGATTGCATCAGCCGGGTGGCCCGGCCGAGGAAGCTGATGATGCCGGGCGGGAACAGGCCGGTCTGCGCCCAGCCCGGCTGGGCGGCGTGCGCGTTCAGGCCCCAGTCGCCGGCGGTGCTGTGGCGCTGCAACTCGCGGGCGAACATCACCATGGCCAGTTTGCTGTTCGCGTAGGCACGCCCCGACGACCAGCGCCGCTGCAGGTCCAGGTTGGCGGGCTGGAGGCGTCCGCGCTTGGCGACGAGCGAGCCGAGCGTCACCACCCGGGCCCGGCTGGCGCGACGCAGCGACTCCAGCAGCCGCGCGGTGAGCGCGAAGTGCCCGAAGTAGTTGGTGGCCATGATCAGCTCGTGGCCGTCGACGCTCTGCTGGCGCCCCTTGGTGCCGTTGATGCCAGCGTTGAGCACCAGGATGTCCACCCGGCGGTTGGCGAAGCCGTCCGCGAAGGCCGCCACCGAGGACAGGTCGGAGGTGTCCAGCTCGGCGACGGTGTGGGTGCCCTCGGGGTGCTCGGCGCGCAGTTCCTCGGCCACCGCCTGGCCCTTGGCGACGTCGCGGACGGCGAGCACGACGTCCGCGCCGGCCAGACCCAGGGCCCGTGCCGTCGCCTTGCCGATGCCGCTGCTGGCGCCGGTGACGATCGCCAGGCGTCCCTTGCGAGACGGGATCGTCAGCGGAGTGAGCCGGTCCTTCATCGTGACCCCTGTCGTTTCTGGATCGCCGCCCATTCGTCGCGCAGGCCCACCGTGCGGTGGAACAGCAGCGGCTGCTCCGGGTCGCGGGCGAAGTAGCCGAGGCGCTCGAACTGCACCACCTCGCCGGGGGCGGTCTCGGCCAGGGACGCCTCCAGCCGGCAGCCGGTGAGCAGCTCGCGCGAGTTCGGGTTCAGGTCGTCCAGCGGCTCGCCGGTGCGTTCGCCCGGCACCGCCGCCGAGAACAGCCGGTCGTACAGCGCGACGGTCCCGGGGACGGCGTGCGCGGCCGACACCCAGTGCATCGTCGACTTCACCTTCCGGCCGTCGGGGGCGTTGCCGCCGCGGCTGGCAGGATCGTAGGTGGCGTTGACCCGCACGACGGTGCCGTCGGCGTCCTTCACCACATCGGTGGCGGTGATCAGGTAGGCGCCGCGCAGTCGCACCTCGCGTCCGGGGGAGAGCCGGAAGAACTTCGGCGGCGGCACCTCGGCGAAGTCGTCCCGCTCGATCCACAGCTCGCCGGTGAACGCCACGCTACGGACGCCGTCCGCGGGGTTCTCGGGGTTGTTGGCCACCTCGAAGTGCTCGACCTGACCCTCGGGCCAGTTGGTCAGCACCAGCTGGAGCGGCTCGAGCACCGCCATCCGGCGCTGCGCGGTCGCGTTCAGGTCACGCCGCACGTACGACTCGAGCGCCTCGATCGACTGCCGGCTGTTCGTCCGGGTGGTGCCGATGTCGCGACAGAACGCCCGGATCGCCGCGGCCGGGTAGCCCCGCCGGCGCAGCGCGCGCAGGGTGGGCATCCGGGGATCGTCCCAGCCGTCGACGACGCCCTCATCGACCAGCGTCTTCAGCCGGCGCTTGGAGGTCACGGTGTGGGTGAACTCGAGCCGGGCGAACTCGATCTGCTTGGGCTGGTCGGCGGGCAGCGGCAGCTGTTCCAGGTACCAGTCGTAGAGCGCCCGGTGGGTGTCGAACTCCAGGGTGCAGATCGAGTGGGTGACGCCCTCGATGGCGTCGGACTGGCCGTGCGCCCAGTCGTAGGTGGGGTAGATGTCCCAGGCGTCGCCGGTGCGGTGGTGGTCGGCGTGCCGGATGCGGTACATCACCGGGTCGCGCAGCTGCATGTTCTCGTGCTGCATGTCGATCTTGGCGCGCAGCACGCGGGAGCCGTCCGGGAACTCGCCGGCCCGCATCCGGCGCAGCAGATCGAGGTTCTCCTCGATGCTGCGATCGCGGTAGGCGCTCTCGACGCCGGGCCTGCCGAAGCCGCCCCGCTGCGCCGAAATGGTCTCGTTGTCGGAGTCGTCGACGTAGGCCTTGCCCTGTTCGACCAGGTACTCGGCCCATTGGTAGAGCTGCTCGAAGTAGTCGGACGCGTGTAGCACGGTGGCGGGGGCGTAGCCCAGCCATTCGATGTCGGAGACGATCGAGTCGACGTACTCGATCTCTTCGGTGTCCGGGTTGGTGTCGTCCAGCCGCAGGTTGCAGACGCCGCCGAAGTCCTCGGCGATGCCGAAGTCGACCACGATCGCCTTGGCGTGGCCGATGTGCAGGTAGCCGTTCGGTTCCGGCGGGAACCGGGTCTGGACGCGGCCGCCGAACGTGCCCTGCTCGTTGTCCCGCCGGACGATCTCGCGGATGAAGTCGTTGGCGGCGGGCTCGACGGTCATGGGCGTCAACCTACCAATCGGGGACGTCCGGCCCGGCGTCCACGGGCGCGGCGAGACCAATCGGGGACGCCCGGCCCGGCGTCCACGGACGCGGCGAGGCGCGGCGGGCAGGGTTCAGCCGGTCGAGCTCGTCGGCGCCGGATCCCTCCCGGGCGTAGTGCACAGCGGGCGCACAGCCGCCACCCGGGTCTGCGCACAACCCGCCGGTGTGTCCTGGATGACAGGAGGACACCATGACCAGCTACCAGAACTACCCGGCCACCAGCACCGATGCCGTCGAGCGGTACCGCTACCTGCTCAGGACGGCCTCGCCCGAACAGATCGAGCAGGCCCACGCCGAGGCGTTCGCCACGCTGTCGGCGGACGAGCGGCGAGAGGTGCTGCGGGCACTGGCCCGCACCGACGAGGCCCCGACCGACGACTCGCCGGCGGCGCTGGCGCGCTCGGCGACCAGGCTCGAGGTGCGGCAACCGGGTGCGATCGAGCGGCTCTTCGGCAATCAGTCGGCGGGTCGTTCCATCCTGACCTCGCTGGCCGCAGGTTTCGCCGGATCGGCGGTCTACGGCCTGCTGTTCGGACGCCCCGGCCTCTTCGGCTTCGGGCGCGGCTGGTTCGGCGGGGGGCTGTTCGGCCGCGGCTGGGGTGGCCCGCCGATGGGTCACGGTGGCCGGGGTTTCGGCGGGCCCGGGTTCGGCGGCGGCCCGGGCGGCTTCGGCGGAGGTCCCGGCGGGTTCGGCGGCGGGCGTCCGGGTGGGCCGTAGTGCCCCGTCGACCGCGGGGTGGACGACGGCTTCCTAGACTGGGCGGCGTGCCGCGTCCCATTCGTCCGGTCCGTCGGCCGCTCATCCACCGACGACTGAAACGGATCGCCCGATGAACGCGTTGCAGCGCATCTGGGCCGAGCTCACCGGCGTCCAGCAGCCGCCCTCGGCCGAGCTGATCTGGCTGACCGGGCTGGCCGCCCTCGCGGTGGTGGCGATCCGGCCGGCCTGGCGGATCGCCCGGCACCTGATGACGATCGTCCATGAGGGTGGCCACGCGATCGCGGCGGTGCTCACCGGGCGCCGGCTGCGTGGCATCCGGCTGCACGCGGACTCGTCCGGCGTCACCCTGAGCCGCGGGCGTCCGCGCGGGCCGGGCATGTTCGTCACCCTGATCGCCGGCTACCTGGCGCCCGGCCTGTTCGGGCTGCTCGCGGCCGCCCTGTTGTGGCAACGCCACGCCTTGGCCGTGCTGTGGGTGGCGCTGCTGCTGCTCAGCCTGATGCTGCTGCAGATCCGCAACTTCCGCGGGCTCTATTCGATGCTAGTGGCCGGGGTGGCGGTGTTCGCGGCGTCCTGGTGGGGCAGCGAACAGGTCCAGTCGCTGGTGGCCTATGTGCTGACCTGGTTCCTGCTGCTGGCCGGGCCGGTGGGGGCGATCGAACTGCATCGCACCAGGACCCGGGGGCGGGCGCCGACCAGCGACGCCGATCAGCTCGCAGGGCTGACCCGGCTGCCCGGACTGTTCTGGGTGGGCTTCTTCCTGGTGGCGAACCTGGCCGCGCTGCTGTTCGGCGGCTGGCTGATCTGGCCCCGCTGAGCGCTCGTCGGCGGGGGCCTACTCGCCGGGAGTCTGAAATCGACCACAGAGTTGCAGGCGCCGGCCCGGAACTCCCGCCGTGACGAGGCGGCGGCCACCAGCGCCCGGAACGACTGTGTAGTCGATTTCAGACTGACCGCAGAACCCGCGCTGGCCGAGCGGGCGCCGGCTACGGCACCATGCCCAGGTGAACCAACTCGCGCGGGCGCTCGGCTTCGGACTGCTGAGCTCGGTGGCCTCCCGGCTCCCGGCGCCGATCGCGACCGCCGTGCAGCTGCTGCTGATCCTGATCGGCTCGCTGCTGCCGCTGTGGCCGCTGCTGAGGGGTTGGATCGAGCTGCAGGACCTGCTCGCCTACAGCGCCCTGTGGCTGGCGATGTCGGTCGGCGCGACGCTGATCCGGCTGGCCACGATGGGGCGGCGCGACGCGACGACGCGGTTCTTCGCGCTGCACTACGCGATCATGATCGGCGTGCTCAGCCTGGTCTGCGGGGCGTGGTCGGTGATCCTGCTGTTCATGGCCGGCGTCAGCGGCGGCTGGTTCGCCCTGATCCCGACCGCGGCGGCGCTGCTGCTCTCCAACGCCTGGTCGCTGGCCGATGGCTGGTTCCTGCGCGGTGGCCGCACGGTGGCCCGGCTCTGGCAGGTGCTGCTGCCCGGCTATCTGCGGTTCATCCCCGTCCTGCTGGCCACCATCGCGGGCGCCGTCCTGATCATCGGCGAGTATCCGCTCGACTACCGGCTCGTCGCGGCCGCAACCTTGGTTGTCGTGCTCACCGCGATCGACATCACGCTCGCCCTGGCTTCCTTCCGCCTGACCAGGTAGGCGTCCTTGGGGCGGCGTCCCGGTTAGCCGGTGCCACGGGCGAGTCGTGCGAAGTCGTCGAACGGGATCGCGCGAACCAGCGGGTCGGCGTGCCGGTGGACGATCTGCCACCGGTCGCCCGCCCGGCGGAACACGACGGTGATCCGCAACGACCAGTCCTGCTCGGGATAGCCTCCGACCTCGCCGTGCTGCCGTTCGATCGCGACCAGCACCGCCAGATCTCCGGACACGTAGGTGTGTTGCACGTCGAGGACCGCCTCGCCGGAAGCGAAGAACCGGCTCAACTCGTCCAGTTCCTCATCGGTCCGGTGGGATCCGACCACGGTGTCGCCGCCGTACGGGGGCATCAGCGAATAGTCGTCCGGGTGGTCGAACAGGGCGAAGTAGTGGCGGACGTCCCCGCGGATGTAGGCCGACGCGGCCTCACGCATCCGGGCGATCAGCTCGCCCAGCTGGTGGTCGTCGATTCCGTTGTCGCTCGAGACGCTCATGAGGTCAGTACACGCCTCGGCCGCTCGGTCGGCAATGGTGCGTGCCGGGCGCTTTCGTGCGGCGGGCGGGGCGCCCGTTAGGCTGGAGCAGCTATGACCCAGACTCCTGCCCGGCTTCGTGTCGCGCCGTCGCCCACCGGCGACCCACACGTCGGTACCGCCTACATGTCGTTGTTCAACAAGGCCTACGCCGAGGCCACCGGCGGCAAATTCGTGCTGCGGATCGAGGACACCGATCGCGCCCGCTACGTCGCCGACTCCGAACAACAGATCTTCGACACCCTGCGCTGGCTCGGCCTGCCCTGGGACGAGGGCCCGGACGTCGGCGGACCGTACGCGCCCTATCGGCAGTCGGAGCGGCTGGATACCTATCGGCCCTTCGTCGAGCAGCTGCTGGCCTCGGGTCACGCCTACTACTGCTGGTGTTCGCCGGAGCGGCTGGCGCAGCTGCGGGCCGAGCAGCAGGCGGCGAAGGCGTCCGTGACCGGGTATGACCGGCTCTGCTTGGGGCTGACTCGCGAGGAGCGGGCGGCCCTGCCCGGGTTCGGCCCGACGCCGGTGGTCCGGATGCTGATCCCCGACGATGCGCCGCTGTCGTTCCC
>CALMIQ010000353.1 GCA_937863965.1 uncultured Micropruina sp. | reverse complement strand
CGACACCGTCCGCCGCATCCGCGACGAACTCGAACGCCGCGTCCGAACCCTGATCAGCTCGCTGCAGCTCTGACACCGAGGTCGAAGCGACCCAGCGGCGCGCCGGGGGCAGGCACTTCCGCCCCGCGCCCCGAAGCCACGGCGCAACCACCCCGGGTCTCCTGCCAAGAGCCCGCCTCCAACTCCCGCGGGCCTTTGTCCAGGCCCCGCCAGCCACCCGCTGCTCGTCGCTACCCGACTCATCACCACGCCCATCCCACTCGGAATACACAATGTGCATTGCCGGTGGGACGTCGCCGACGACCCGGTTTCAGACGCCCAGCCTGCCGCTGATCAGGCGGTTCAGAGACACGTGTTGCTCGGCGGCCTCGATGGCGAGCTGGCGGTGGAGTTCGGGCGGGAGCCGGACCATGAACTTGCCGGAGTAGGCGCGGTCGGCGATCGCCTCCGGCGGGATCTCGCCGTCGCCAAGCATGTCGGCCACCACGTCGGCGGCGAGCTGCTGGATGCCAGCGAACGCCTCGGTCCGGTCCGGGGACAGCCAGGACAAGGACGGCAGTTCGGCGACGGTGCCGACATACTCGCCGTCCTCGCCGGACCAGCGCACCCGATAGGTGTAGTGCTCTGCGACGCCCATCTCTGCTCCTGACGGTCCGGGTCGCGGTCAAGACCTCCCGAGGCTCTGGACGACCGCCTCCAGACGACGCAGCAGCATAGTACCGCTATTGATACTGGCTACATCGACGGCGAGCGGCGCGGAGACACCCGACGGCCAGCCAATCACCATGAACGGAACCAGCCCGATTGACACTGCCGCAAGACCTCCCGAACAACGAGTGGGGGAACGTTGGGGTACGTGCCCGCGACAAGCACAGACGCCATGAGTGTGGCGACCGCCAACCCCGTTTCGGACGCCCGGGGGAACGTCTGTGGTAACGCCGGCCTGCTCCACTTCCCACACAGACCCCGGGCTGCGGGTGTCCCGATCGCCAACTTCCTGGGCCTAGGGAAGGCAAGACGAGATTCGTCGCGGGTTGAGCGTCCTGATCGGCGTCCGGTTTGGCCTAGGGAAGGTAGGGAGGCTCCGCGCTCGAGGAGGTGGAAGGCCGATGTTGCCGGCCGCTCTGGTGTCCGGAACGGCCCTGTTCAACGGCTTAAGGGAGCATGCAGGGCTGGGCCCCGGGGTCGGGGTCGTGGAAGTTCCCGGGCCGGTTTGTCCGGATCGGGGTGCCGTCATCGGCTTAGTGGTGTGAGAAGTCGGCCACAACCGGGCGTCCCGTTCGACGCCCGGCTGGGCTTAGGGAAGGTTGGAAGGAGGTGGTCGGAGTGATGACGGTGAAGAAGTTGGCGGGAATGTCGGTACCCGACTACCTGATCCGGCAGGTCGCCGCACAGGACGCCCGAGTGCCGGCCGGCGGTCTGACCTCCTACTACACCGAGCAGGGCGAGGCTCCCGGCATCTGGATCGGTGCCGGCCTGGACGGGCTCGGCATGGCCGCCTGCGAGATCGTGACCGAGGTCCAGATGAACCACCTGTTCGGCGAGGGTGCCCATCCGAACGCCGACCAGCTCCGCGCCGCGGCGGCTGCCGCCGACCTGTCACCGGCCCAGGTTGAGGCCGCCGGCAGGCTCGGGGCGCCGTTCCGGAAACGCGAGCCGGTCCGTAGCGAGTTCACCGAGGAGCTGACCGCCCGCTGCCGGGCGTGGAACGCCGCTGCCGGGCGCCCGGTCCGGGCCAGGGTCCCCTCCGACGTCGTGTCCGCGCTGCGGACCCAGGTCGGCCGGGAGTGCTTCCAGCGCACCTACGGTCGCGAACCGGTCGGCGAGACCGAGCTGTTGGCCGAGATCGCCCGCTGGTCGAAGAAGTCGCCGGTCACGGTGGCCGGCTACGACCAGGTGTTCTCCCCACCCAAGTCCGTGTCGGCCCTGTGGGCGTTGGCCGACCCGCAGATCGCCGCACTGATCGAACGCTGCCACCAGGCCGCCGTCCGCGGCGCGCTGGCTTACCAGGAACGTGATGCGCTGTTCACCCGGACCGGCACGGACGGGGTGCGGCAGGTCGACGCGCTCGGCATGGTCGCGGCCGCGTTCGTGCATCGCGACTCCCGCGCCGGCGACCCCGACCTGCACACCCACGTCGCGGTCGCGAACAAGGTCCAGTCCCTCGACGGGAGATGGTTGGCGATCGACGGACGGACCTTCTTCAAGTCGCATGTCGCCACCTCCGAAACCTACGACGCCCTCCTCCGCACCCAGCTCACCGAGACCCTCGGTGTCCGCTGGGTGCCCCGGGCGTCCAGGAACGGGCGGCGTCCGGTGTGGGAGATCGACGGCATCGACCCATCGCTGTGCGCCCGCTGGTCGTCGCGGCGGGTCGACATCGAGGCCGAGGCTGCCCGGCTCGCCACCCGGTTCCGGGCCGACCACGGCCGGCCGCCCACCGGGCTGGAGATGATCCACCTGGCCCAGCAGGCCAACCTCGCCACCCGAGACCCGAAACACGAGCCCCGCACTCTGGCCGAGCAGCGCGCCACCTGGCGGGTCCAGGCCGACCAGCATCTGGGCCCGCAGGCTGTCGGCCAGATCGTCCGCTGGGCCCTCACCCCGCACCCGCAACAGGCGGTGAACCTGGGTGGCGAATGGCTCGGCCGCATCGCGGCCACCGTCACCGCCGAGGTGGAGGTCAGCCGGGCCACCTGGCAGAGCTGGCACGTCCGCGCCGAGGCGCTGCGCCAACTCGCCGGACTCCCCATCGCCCCCGAGCAGGTCGAGCCCATCGTCGACCAGATCGTCGGCTACGTCCTGCACACCACCTCGTTCCTCCTCGACCCCGACGACGACGTCGCCGAGCCCGATGTGCTGCGTCGCCGTGACGGGCACAGCGTCTACCAGCTCGCCGGGGCCGCCACCTACAGCTCCGGACGCATCATCGCCGCCGAAAGGCGGCTGCTGTCCACAGCGGCCCTCACCGACGGCCGCAGCATCGATCCCGCCCTGGTCGACCTGGCCCTGCTCGAATCCGCCGCGAACGGGGTCAACCTCAACGACGGGCAGGCCCGGCTCGTCCGCGACCTCGCCACTTCCGGACGCCGACTCCAGCTTGCCCTCGCACCCGCCGGCACCGGAAAGACCACCGCTCTGACCGTGCTCGCCAACGCCTGGGCCAGCAGCGGCGGCACCATCATCGGGCTGGCCCCCTCGGCCGCCGCCGCGCACGTCCTTGCCGAGCAGCTCGGCGACGCGCCGTGCGAGACGCTCGCGAAACTCGCCCACAGCCTCGACCACCCCGAGACCGCACCCGGCTGGGTCCGCACGATCGGGCCCGCCAGCCTGGTCATCATCGACGAGGCCGGCATGGCCGACACGCCCACCCTCGACCTCATCGTCAACGTGGTCACCGGCCTCGGCGGCAGCGTCCGGCTGATCGGCGACGACCACCAGCTCACCGCGGTCGCCGCCGGCGGCATCCTCACCGACCTCGCCCACGCCGACGGCACCGTTCGTCTCGAAGAAGTCCTCCGGTTCACCGACCGCGCCGAAGCCGCCGCCAGCCTCGCCCTCCGCAACGGTGATCTCGTCGCGATCGCGTTCTACACCGACAACAGCCGACTCCACCCCGCCGACAGCACCAGCATCACCAGCCAGATCCTCAGCGCCTGGACCCGCGACCGGGAGCACGGCCTGGACGCGATCATGGTCGCCCCCACCCGGGACCTGGTCGCCCAGCTCAACCACCACGCCCGCGCCCTGCGCCTCAACGCGGCCTCTTCTGGACGCGAGGTCGCCCTGTCCGACGGCAACCGCGCCAGCGCCGGGGGATGTGGTCATCACTCGACGCAACAACCGGGCACTACGGCCGCGCAACGGCGCGTGGGTCACCAACGGCGACCGCTGGACCGTCCGATCCGTCCACGCCGACGGGTCGATCACCGCCACAGACCTGCGCGGACGGCGGCACGTTCGACTGCCCGCCGACTATGTCGAGGCCTGGACCGAACTCGGCTACGCCACCACCATCCACACCGCCCAAGGCGTCACCGCCGACACCAGCCACACCCTGCTCACCGGCAACGAGACCCGCCAACAGCTCTACACCGCCGCCAGCCGCGGCCGGCACGCCAACCACCTGCACATTGCTGTCACCGGCGACGGACAACCAGACCCCATCGACTACGACACCCTCACCGTCCGGGACGCCGAAGACACCCTTGAACGCATCCTCAACCACGACGAGACCGCGCTGTCGGCCACCAGCCACCAGCGCCACGCCCACGACCCGGCGCAGCTACTCGCCCCGGCC
>CALMIQ010000352.1 GCA_937863965.1 uncultured Micropruina sp. | reverse complement strand
GAAACGTCCGGATCCGAGACGTCGGGCGTGGCCTCGTCGGGCAGCGCATAGCGGTCGGACAGCCAACGGTACGAGCGGGTGGTGAAGGCGAACAGGGTCAGTGCCAGCCCGCCGATGCTGGACAGGACGAAGACCAGCGCGATGCCGCGCGCCTGGCCGTCGCCGAGCAGCCAGCCGAGCTGGGCGCGTCCGGGATCGGAGTTGGCGTAGGGAATCAGCCAGAACTCGGCGATCGGGCCGATCATGAAGGCGCTGATCGGCGCGGCGGCGACCTCGACGGTCTGGGCCAGGCCGAACACGCGTCCCTGCCGGGCGAACGGCACGACCTTCTGCAGCACGGTCTGCTCGGCCGCCTCGACGACCGGGATCAGCGCCATGTAGAGCAGCACGCCGACCGCCAGCAGCCAGATGCTCTCGCGGATCGTCATCACCATCGCGATGCTCCACATGCCGACGTTGGCCAGCAGCAGGGCCCGCAGCGGCGCCGGGCCGAGGCCCTTCCTGGACACCCAGCCGGCACCGATGATGAAGCCGAAGCTGAGCACGCCCCAGAGCACGCCCCAGAACTCCACCGAGACCAGGGTCAGGCCGTAGGGATCGAGCAGTGCCATGAAGACCCCGCCGAGCAGGTTGTTGAAGGCGGCGAACAGCACCAGTCCGGTCAGCCCGGGCACCTCGCGGACGGCGCGGAACGCGCCGCCGAAGTCGACCATCTTGGGCACCTCGTCGCTGTGCACCACCTCGTCCTCGGGAATCACCACCGTCAGCAGGTGCAGCAGCGAGACCACGGTCAGCGCCACCGCGATGACCATCGTCCAGGTCATGCCCAGCTGACCGATCGACAGCCCCGAGAACACCGAGGTGACCGCGAAACCCAGCCCGCCGACCATGCCCACCAGGCCGTTCACCTGCGCCCGGTCGGGTTCGGGAACCAACAGGGTGACGCAGGTGGACAGGGCGATGCTGCGGGCGCTCTCGACGACCGCGCCGAACAGGATCAACGCCACGAAGACGGCGAACTGCCAGCCGCCCAGCCGCAGCAACTCCACGGACGGGGTGACCAGGTAGAGCGCCAGGGCCAGCGCGAAGCTGACCGAGGTGATCACCGTGGACACCACCATCACCCGTTTCTTGCGGGTGCGGTCGACCCAGCTGCCGAACGGGACGCCCATCACCGACACCAGCAGCATGAACGACCCGCCGATGATCGCGGTGGCGAGCACCGACCGGGTCTCCAGGTACACCCAGAAGGTGAGTGCGAACCACAGGTAGCTGGTGGTCACGTTCGCGATGAACGTGTTCACCAGCAGCTGGTTGAACCGGCTGCGGTTGCGGTTCGGCGCGGGCTCGGTCATGCCACCTCCTTCGAGGCCGCCATCCTGCCAGGCGGCTCCGACGGAAAGCCGCCGGCCTCACTCGACCGGGTGGTCTCGGGCGCCGCCGGCGTCGTCACCCTCGGCCGGCCCGCTCTGGGACGGGAGCTGCTCGCCGGTCTCGAGGTCGACGAGCGCGGCGTCCCGACGCTCGTACTTGCCGATCCACCGGTCGTGGATCAGCTTGTTAGGATCTCGCCATGGCCGAGACCCGCAAGTACCAGCCGTCCACCAATGCGGTGGGGGACGCGGTCCGGGCGGCGCTGGGGGAGACGGTGCGTCCGGTGCAGCCGGGCAGCAAGCCGGCGCCGGCGTCCGACCCCGCCGATCGGCCGACCCCGCCCGCCCCGGCGGTGACCACGCGCACCTTCACCTTCGGCGCCACCCGGCGTCCGGCCGAGTCGTCCGA
>CALMIQ010000351.1 GCA_937863965.1 uncultured Micropruina sp. | reverse complement strand
GGGCTCTGGTGGTGGCGCGGCCGCGCGGCGCGCGACCCTGGGCCCGGAGGATGCGGCGCGACCGCGGCGGTGTCGGAGGTCCCACTACGATGGCCGCTGTGAACGGTGGCGGCGAGTACGTGGTGTACTTCGCGCCGGACGCCGCCCGGGCGAAGGTGGCCCGCCGGCGTTCGATGCTGATCCAGCGGCTGATCTCCACGGCGATCTCGGTCGGCATCGGCGCCGCCGTCTGGTACTTCTTCGCCGACCAGGTCGGTTCCTTCGGTCCCTGGCTGGTCGGGTCGGCGCTGGCCGTCGGGCTGGTCTGGCTGATCATCGCCCTCACCGGCCTGCTGATCGCCAGGTCGGACGCCAAGCAGGTCAACCCCGGGCCGGCCTTCGCCACCACCCGGGACGGGGTCTGGATCGCCGGCCTGTGGCTGTCCTGGCCCGAGGTCGGTTCGTTCCGGGCCGCCCCGGGGCGCCTCGGACGCTCCCCGCAACTGCGCGTGGAGGGCCGGGACGGACGCGCGGCCACGGTGCCGATGGAGTACCTCAGCGCGCTGCCGGCCAACATCGACTCGGCCGTCCGGGCGCTCTCCGGGGGTCGTTCCTGGATCGACCTGTCGCGCCTCGACGACTGAAGCCCGGGTGGCCGCGGGCGGCGGCCGTCCTGAGCTTGGAAGAATGGGTCGCGCCGTAGGCACTCTTTTGCAAGACTGGGCTTGTCATCGCAGGCGTCACCATCGATCGGTGGGGCCACGACAACCCCGTGAGGAGCGCAGGAATGCCCATCGCAACACCCGAGAAGTACGCCGAGATGCTGGATGCGGCGAAGGCCGGATCGTTCGCCTTCCCGGCGATCAACATCACCTCGTCGCAGTCCATCAACGCCGCTCTGGCGGGCTTCGCCGCCGCCGGCTCGGACGGCATCATCCAGGTCAGCACCGGTGGCGCCGAGTACGGGTCCGGTCCGACGATCAAGCACATGGTGACCGGTGCCGTGGCGCTGGCCGAGTACGCCCATGTCGTGGCCAAGAACTACCCGGTGAACATCGTGGTGCACACCGACCACTGTCAGAAGGAGAAGCTCGACACCTACGTCAAGCCGCTCATCGCGATCTCGCAGGAGCGCGTCGACCGCGGACTCGAGCCGCTCTTCCAGTCGCACATGTGGGACGGCTCGGCGGTTCCGATGGAGGAGAACCTGCAGATCGCCGACGAACTGCTGGCGCTGACCAGCAAGGCCCGCCAGATCCTGGAGATCGAGGTCGGCGTGGTCGGTGGCGAAGAGGACGGCGTCGCCGCCGAGATCAACGACAAGCTGTACACCACCGTCGAGGACGGCCTGCGCACGATCGAGGTGCTCGGCCTCGGCGAGAAGGGCCGCTACATCACCGCCCTCACCTTCGGCAACGTGCACGGCGTGTACAAGCCGGGCTCGGTGAAGCTGCGTCCCGAGGTGCTCAAGGAGATCCAGGACGCCGTCGGCGCCAAGTACGGCAAGGAGAAGCCGTTCGACCTGGTGTTCCACGGCGGTTCGGGCTCGACCCCGCAGGAGATCAGCGACGCGGTCGACTACGGCGTGATCAAGATGAACATCGACACCGACACCCAGTACGCGTTCACCCGTCCGGTGGCCGGCTGGATGTTCTCCAACTACGACGGCGTCCTGAAGATCGACGGCGAGGTCGGCAACAAGAAGACCTATGACCCGCGCGCGTGGGGCAAGGCGGCCGAGGCCGGCATGGCCGCCCGCGTCGTCGAGGCCTGCGAGAACCTGCGCTCGGCCGGCAAGACCATCGGCTGACCGAACCACGGCTGATCACAACGATGCCCGGGCGGAATCGCCCGGGCATCGTCGCGTCCGGCGTCCGTCGCGCGTCAGTCGAAGCGGATGCGCGCGAGCACCGGGCAGTGGTCGGACGGCACCGGGCCGTCGGCGAAGAACGGACGCCGCCGGCCGGCGACCCTGAGCCACCGGACGCCGGGGCCGGTGTAGGTCTGCCGGTCGAGCACGCGGGCACCGGGGCGGACCCACAGGTAGTCGATGTTCCGACCGGAGGTCGAGATCAGCCGGTAGTACCAGGTCCCGGACGCCCGCGCGCCGAACCCGTTGTGGGTGCGGGCCCCGGGCACCTCGGAGAGATCGCGGTCGGCGATGCCACTGGCGTTCCGCCAACCGTCCGCCGTCAGCTTGCGGAGATGGTCGGCGTAGACCGGGCGCCGCTCGTCGTCGCGGGCGTTGAAGTCACCGGCGAGCACCGCCGGAAGGCGGTAGCCGGCGTCGACCGACCGCATCGTCGCGATCAGCCGGCTCACCGTCGCGGAGCGTATCCGGGCGACCTGTGGGGTCTGGAAGGGCTGCAGGTGGGTGTTGAACACCACCAGTTCGCGTCCGGTCGCACGGTGCCGCAGCCGCGCCCAGGTGCAGTACCGCTGCCAGCGAGAGGCCTTGCTGCCGGGGTAGATCTCGACCACCCCCTCGGCCGCCAGGTCGAGCAGCGACGCCCGGAACATGATCGGCAGGAAGTGGTCGATGTTGGCCCACCCCCGATCGGGGAGCATGTCCACCATCAGGTTGCTGGGCCGGCCCTCGTCGTCGCGGGTCCCGAAGCCCTCCTGGAAGCAGACCACGTCGGCGTCCGTGGCCCGCAGCCACTGGCGCACCCGTGATGCCCGCGCCTGCCAGCGGTGGTCCTCGGTGGGCATCGAGGCGTCGTACCACTTCGGCGACACGCCGTGGGTCATCACGTTCCACGACATCATCCGCAGCGTGAACGGCCCCGGACGCGGTGTCGCGGACGGCTCGGGTGCCGACGGCCCCGGTGAAGGCGGCGGTGCCACCCCGCAGCCGGCCAGCAGCCCGGCCGGCGTGCAGCCGCCCAGGATGGCGGCAGCCAGCAGGGTCCGGCGCCTCAACACGAGCCGAGCGTAGTGCGCGCCATCAATGCCGCCCGGCGCGGTGGCGTCCGGTGCCTCTGGCCGGCCCGAGCGAGGATGCCGGCCGACGCCGACGCGTCCAGCACGCCGAGGTCGCCGTTCAGTGGGGTCGTCGTCGCGGCTTTGTCAAGGGGCTCGGCATTGTGATCGTACCGAGATTTCGTGTATCTCCGATGTTTATCCGTGTTTGTGCAACATGCCCGATTGTTGTTTCGATTGGGGTGGTGTGGTTTCGAGAATTCGGCGCGACAATGTAGACGAGGAGGCGGTCGGCGGCTCTAGCATGTCGCGCATGAAGCCACTTGTGATACGAAGCGCTCTGGTCGCCTCGATCGGCGGCCTGATCTTCGGATTTGACACAGCAGTCATCTCCGGAACGACCGAGCAGCTGAAAGCCTATTTCCATCTCGACGACGCCTACCTGGGTTGGACCGTCGGCGTCGCCCTCCTCGGCACCATTCTCGGCGCCCTGACCGCCGGCAAGCCGGCCGACCGCTACGGGCGCAAGCCCGTCCTCTTCGTGATCGGCGTCCTGTACCTGGCCGGCGCCCTCGGCTCGGCGTTCGCCACCGACATCATCGTGCTCGAGG
This sequence comes from uncultured Micropruina sp., assembly GCA_937863965.1. Taxonomy (GTDB): domain Bacteria; phylum Actinomycetota; class Actinomycetes; order Propionibacteriales; family Propionibacteriaceae; genus Micropruina. The sequence goes on along the minus strand of CALMIQ010000351.1, from coordinate 166 downwards.
TCTTCCGGTTCCTCGGCGGCATCGGTGTCGGCGCGGCGTCGGTGTGCGCCCCGATCTACACGGCCGAGATCGCCCCCGCGAAGGTGCGCGGCCGACTGGTCGGCCTCGTCCAGTTCAACATCGTGCTCGGCATCCTGCTGGCCTACCTGTCGAACGCCATCGTCCG
>CALMIQ010000350.1 GCA_937863965.1 uncultured Micropruina sp. | reverse complement strand
TTCTCCGGCGGCGTCTCCGCCGAGGACAACTTCGGCATCGGCGGCTACGACCGGGGGATGGGCCCCAACGGCCAGGCGCAGTACTGGGCGCCCGACCTGCCCGGCGCCTTCCGCATCCTGATGAGCCACTACGCGCACACCTACGTGATGCCCGGCGAGGACGGCCCACGAAGGGCGCCGACGTCCGACCCGTCCGACCGGGACGTCTCCGACTACCCCCACGGCGGCGAGTTCGCCACCGTCGGCGAGATCTTCACCGCCAACCCGGACCGCAAGAAGGCGTTCGACATCCGCACCGTGATGGCGGCCGTGGCGGACGCCGACCATCCGCGCTCGGAGCGCTGGGCCGGCATGGCAGACGCCGACACCGCGGTGGTGATGGACGCCCGGATCGGCGGCCACTCGGTGTGCATGGTGGGCATCGAGTCCAAGCCGGTGCCCCGGGCCGGGTTCCCGCCCACCGACGGGCCCGACACCTACACGGCCGGCACGCTGTTCCCGCGGTCGTCGAAGAAGGTGGCCCGGGCGATCAACGCGGCGTCCGGCAACCGTCCGCTGGTGGTGCTGGCCAACCTGTCCGGCTTCGACGGCTCACCCGAGTCGATGCGGAACCTGCAGCTGGAATACGGCGCCGAGATCGGCCGGGCGGTGGTCAACTTCGACGGCCCGATCGTTTTCGTGGTGATCTCCCGCTACCACGGCGGCGCCTTCGTGGTGTTCTCCAAGACGCTCAACGAGAACATGACGGTGCTGGCCGTCGAGGGTTCGTTCGCCTCGGTCATCGGCGGCGCGCCGGCGGCCGCGGTGGTCTTCGCCGGCGACGTCGCCAAGCGCACCGCCGCCGACCCCCGGGTCGCCGACCTGGAGCGCCGGCTGCGGACCTCCGCCCCCGGGGCGCGGGCCCGATTGCAGGCCGAGCTGGACGACGTCCGGGCCGCGGTGCGTGCGGAGAAGATCAGCGAGGTGGCGGCCGAGTTCGACGGGGTGCACAGCATTCACCGCGCGGTCGAGGTCGGCTCGGTCGACAAGGTGATCAGCCCGGCCCGGATCCGGCCCGAGATCATCGCCACCATCGAGGCCTTCCAGAACCGCTGACACCCGCACGCTCGGCTACGATCCCGGCATGGCCACCCTCGTGCTCACCGTGATCGGCGACGATCGCGCCGGACTCGTCAACGCGCTCGCGGACGTCGTCAGCGCCCATGGCGGCAACTGGGAACGCAGCCAGCTCGCCGAACTGGCCGGGAAGTTCGCCGGGATCGTCCAGGTCAGCGTCGCCGATGACCGGGCGGATGAGCTGGCGGCCGCGCTGGAACCACTGAGCGGGCTGCTGGAGGTGGCGCTGCACACCGGCGTCCGCGAGACGGCGGAGGCGGCGCAGCACATCCAGGTCGACCTGGTCGGCAACGACCACCCGGGCATCGTCCGCGACGTGTCGGGCGTGCTGACCCGGCACGGGATCAGCATCGAGCGGCTGATCACCGAGACCCGCGAGGCGCCGATGGCCGGCGGGGTGTTGTTCGAGGCGCACATCACCGCGCCGGTTACCGCGGAGCAGGACCTGGCCAAGCTGCAGGACGATCTGGAGCGCCTGGCCACCGAGATCGTCGTCGACATCAGCGTCGCGGCCGGCTGACCCACCCCCAACCACTCGCGGTAGCCTGCTGCGGTGCTGGTTCTGTTGTCGCCCGCGAAGTCGCTGGACTTCGACTCCCCGCTGCCCACCCGCAAGCACTCCGAGCCGCGGCTGCTCGCGGAATCCGAACGCCTGATCGAGGTGATGCGCGGCAAATCCACCTTCGATATCGCGGGACTGATGCACATCTCGGACGATCTCGCCGCGCTCAACGCCCAGCGCTACGCGGACTTCTCGCCGCCGTTCACCCTGCGCAATGCCAGGGCCGCGGTGCTCGCCTTCGCCGGGGACGTCTACCAGGGCCTCGACGTGCGGCGGCGCTGGGACGCCCGCGACTACACCGAGGCGCAGAAGACGGTACGGATCCTCTCCGGCCTCTACGGCGTGCTGCGGCCGCTCGACCTGATCCAGCCGTACCGGCTCGAGATGGGGATACCGCTGGCCACGGACCGCGGCAACAGCCTGTACGCCTACTGGGGCTCGATCATCACCGACCTGCTGCGGGACGATCTGGCCGCCTCGCCGGGCGCGGACGTGGTGGTCAACCTGGCCTCCGAGGAGTACGCCAAGTCGGTCAGGTTCGGCGACCTGGACCGTCCGGTGATCTCGCCCCGGTTCGAGGACACCAACGCCCGCGGCACCCGCGGGGTCGTCTCGTTCTACGCCAAGCGAGCCCGCGGCGCGCTGGCGTCCTGGCTGGTGCGCGAACGCGTCCGGACGCCGGGCGCGGTGAAGCGGTTCGCCGAGGACGGCTACCGCTACGACGCGGACGGCTCGACCGCGCAGCAGCCGGTCTTCGTCCGGGCCTTCGAGGATCGGCCGACGATCGGCCGCTGACCCGAGTTCGGCGGCGCAGGCTCAGGAGTGGCAGACGGCCTCGACGTTGTTGCCGTCGGGGTCGCGGACGAACGCGCCGAAGTAGCCGGGGTGGTACTCGGGCCACTCGCGCGGCGCATGCAGAACCTCGGCCCCCTGTGCGGTGGCCGCGTCGAAGAACGCCCGCACGGCCGCCCGGTCGGCGGCGGCGAAGGCGATGTGGCACTCGCGGTTGGAGGCGCCGCTGGCGGCGGAGCTGACCCAGAAGTCGGGATGGCCCTCGGTGCCGTACCCGATGGCCTCGCCGAAGTCCATCTGGCGAGTGAACCCGAGGACTTCGAGCACCGAGTCGTAGAAGCGGACGGAAGCGGCCAGGTCGGCCACGTTGACGCCGAAATGATCAATCATGCCATCAGTGTGCAGACCGGCACCGACACTTCCCGATGCAGGCGAGGGCTTGTATATTCCGCTATAGGAATATATGGTCGCGGCATGGACACGATGGAGGCGATCGCCGAACCGGCTCGGCGCCGCATCCTCGACGCGTTGCTCGGTGGCGAGCGGCTGGTGGGCGAGCTCTGCACCGAGCTGGGCATCGCCCAGCCGAGCGTGTCGAAGCACCTCGGGGTGCTGCGCGGCGCCGGCCTGGTCCGGGTCCGTCCGGACGCGCAGCGGCGCTGGTACTCGCTGTGTCCCGAACCGCTCCGCGACCTCGACGAATGGCTGATGCCGTACCGCCGGCGGTGGGCGGACGCCCTCGACGACCTGGAGCGCCATCTCGACCGACAGGAGCAGACATGACCACGAACCGCCTCGGCGAGATCCTGCGCGACGGCGACCGCTACGGCCTGCGCTACGAGCGCCGGCTGCGGCATCCGCCCGAGAAGGTCTGGCGTGCGCTCGTCGAGTCGGACTCGCTGCGGCACTGGATGCCGGCGGACATTCTCGGCGAGCGGCGGGTCGGTGCCGTCCTGGCCTTCCCGTTCTGGCCGGCCCACGTCGAGCGCTACGGCATCCCCGCCGAGCAGGCTGTCCTGGCCGGCCGGATGCTGGCCTGGGAGCCACCGCGGCTGCTGGAGTACAGCTGGGACGCCGACCTGCTGCGCTTCGAACTCACCCCGGACGGCGACGGCACCCGTCTGCTGTTCACCACCTGGCTGGGCGAGGTGGACCAGTACCCGGCGGACGGCACCGCGGCCGGATACCACGCCTGCCTCGACCAGC
>CALMIQ010000349.1 GCA_937863965.1 uncultured Micropruina sp. | reverse complement strand
AACTATCTCTGCCCTCCCGTCGACGGGAGGGCAGAGATAGTTAGGGAGGGCTTTGTGGTCGGTGAAGGGCGTAGCGAGGTGGCTAATGACGGGCCTATGGTTGCCGGGTGACTGACGACGCCCCCGCCCCCTTCCGGCTGACACCGCAGTCCCGGCGGATCTTCACCGGCCTCCTGCTCGGCATGCTGGTCGCGTCCATCTCGATGACCATCGTCGGCCCGGCCATGCCCCGGATCGTCGCCGAGCTCGGCGGCATGGATCACTACTCGTGGGTCGCGACGGCCGCCATGTTGGTGTCGGCGATCTCCGTCCCGATCGTCGGCAAGCTGTCCGACCTGTTCGGACGGCGTCCGTTCTACCTCGGCGGCCTGGCGATCTTCGTGATCGGCTCGATCCTGGCCGGCGCCGCACTGTCGTTCTGGTGGCTGGTCGCGGCGCGCGCCGTCCAGGGGCTCGGCATGGGCATCCTGATGCCGCTCTCGCAGACCATCGTCGGCGACATCATTCCGCCTCGTTAGCGGGGCAAGTATCAGGGCTATATGAGTGAGGAGTTGCGCCGGCGGATCGCACTCGCCGCGGCCCAGACCCCGCGCCGGGCGGTGCTGGAAGAGATCGAGCAGCCGGTCGCCGAACGGCACGAGGCGGTGGACATCGCCAAGCTGCGCAGCGCCGCCAACGAGCTGATGGCGGCCCTGATCGCCGATATCGCGGTCGACCGGCGGGGCTGACCCGGAGTCAGCCCTTCAGCGCGGGGATCTTCAGTTCCCGGCGCAGTTTCGCCACATGTCCGGTCGCCTTGACGTTGTACTGGGCGACGTCGATGCGGCCGACGCCGGCGTCGTCCACGCTCACCACGAAGGTCGACCGGATGACGCCCTCGATCTCCTTGCCGTAGAGCACCTTGCGGCCGAACGCGCCGTACGCCTGGAGGGTCTGCTTCTCGGGGTCGGCCAACAGTGGGAAGGCGAGATCCTGTTGCTGCCGGAACTTGGCGAGCTTCTCGACGCTGTCGGGAGAGATCCCCACCACGTCGAAACCGGCGGCCGCGATCTCACCGAGGGCGGCGGAGAAGTCGACCGCCTGGGTCGTGCACCCCGGCGTCATCGCCGCCGGGTAGAAGTACACGATCACCCGGTGTCCGGGGTAGTCGGACAGCGAGACCGGGGTTCCGTCGGGATCGGGCAGGGTGAACGCGGGCGCGACATCGCCCACAGACAGCTTCGGCATGGCCCCTACTGTAGTGGCCGTGGCTCAGTCTTTCGGGGGGTGCCTGAGGCGACGGCGGAAGGCATAGGGTGGAGGTCCAACCGAGGCGGAAGAAGGACGTCCCGTGGCCGATACCAGCACGCGCAGCAAGCAGGACATCGAAGCCGAGATCACGGCGGCCCGGGAGCGGCTGGCGGCCAATGTTGCCGAGTTGGTCAATCAGGTCCACCCCAGGGCGGTGATGCAGCGGAGCATCGATGACGCCCGCGGATTCGCGGCCACCGAGTTCGCCGCCGCCAAGGCGCAGGTGATCGACGAGCACGGCCGGCTGCGCACCGAGCGGGTCCTGCTGCTGGGCGGCGCCATCGCCGGTGTGGTGACCTTCGTGCTGCTCGTGCGGGGCATCCTCAAGGGCGTTCGACGCGGCTGAACCGGGCGCGAGAACCGCCCGCCGAAAACCTAGGAGCATTGGGTTTTCGCCCTTGCCAGACACTTGATGTGCGGTTCAGATCAACTGTTGATAACGATCGGCCGCGCCCATGGCGCGACAAGTCGGGCATCGCTAGAGTCCCTCGCAGGTCTCCACAGGAGAGACCGTCCCCCAATGAAGTGAGGATCGATGACTCAACCACGCAGTACGCGGCGAATGCTGGCCGCGGCTCTTAG